>CACZYN010000125.1 GCA_902785445.1 uncultured Anaerovibrio sp. | reverse complement strand
GCTCTTGATGACTACACATTGTCAGTTACCCTGACTGCCCCGGCTCCTTATTTCCTCGACCTTACTGCTTTTCACGCCTTTTATCCTGTGCCAAAGCATGTTGTTGAAAATGCCCCGTACACCTGGGCCAGCAATTACAAAACCATCATAGGATGTGGACCGTACAAAATAATCAAATGGGCCCATTCCAGTGAAATAGTTCTTGAACAAAATGAAAATTATTGGAATAAGGATGTTGTTAAATCCCAATGGATAAAGATGCCGATCAGTGAATCCAAAAGCACTCGTTTAACTATGCTGGAAAGTAACCTAACTGATATTATTCTGGACCCACCAGCTGCCGATGAAGAACGCTTGGAAAAAATGGGGCTGTATAAGGTTGCCCCTCTTTTAGGCACAAGCTATTATGTGTTTAATGTTAGCAAACCGCCTTTTGACAATGTTAAGGTCCGCAAGGCCTTTGCTGCGGCTGTTACTCGCCAGGAATTGATTGATAAAGTAATTAAAAATGGCAAACAGGCTGCCACCACCTTCGTACCACCAGGAATAAATGCCAACGGTAAGGATTTTGCCCAAGAAACAGGTTCGCTTATCAACGAAAATCCTCAATTAGCCAAAGAAATGCTGGCTGCCTCTGGCTACAAAGGTGAAGCTGTAACCATTCTTTACAATACCAATGAAATGAACAAGGCTATTTCTGAAGCCCTGCAATCCATGTGGAAAGAACATCTGGGGGTGGAAGCGGAACTGACAAATCAGGAAACTAAGGTTTTCTACGCTACCCGGGAAAATGGCCAGTATCAGATAGCCATTGCCAACTGGATTGCGGATTTTGCTGACCCTATAAATTTCCTTGATGTATTCAGTGATAAAACCAACGATGCCCAGTATCATAATCCAGTCTACGACCACTTACTGGAGCAAGCCCATAAGGAAGCTGATCCTGCCAAACGTCTTCAGCTTCTCCATCAGGCGGAAAAACTTCTTTTTGATGACTGTGTAATCATTCCTGTGTACTATACCAACCAGGTTATGGTGGTAAATCCTAAATTCAAGGGGTATATTGCTTCCCCAATGGGGCCTATTGACCTGATAAAAGCCTACAAGGAGAAATAAATAACAGATATGGATAAATTAAAGGAACAGCTCTGCCAATTGGCCGAGCAAAATAAAGAATTGCTGTATAACATTGCAGAATATCTTCATGCCAATCCAGAACTGGGCTGTGAAGAAGTTAAAGCCTCTGCCTATCTGCGAAACCTGTTGAACCAAAAGGGATTTATTCTGGAAGATGTCCTGCCGGAAACCTTTCCCACAGCTTTTAAAGCCACAAAGGGCAACGGAGCTCTTCACGTTGGCTTTTTGGCCGAATATGATGCCTTGCCGGAAATAGGTCATGGCTGCGGACATAATTTAATTGCTGCCATGAGTGTTACAGCGGGAGTAATCTGCGCTGAACTATTGCCAGATAGTGTCACTGTTCATATTGTGGGTTGTCCTGCTGAAGAAACCCTTGGCAGTAAGGTTATGATGAGTGAAGCTGGGATTTTTTCTGGTTTAGATGCTGCCCTAATTTGTCATCCTGGCAGTGATACCTCCATTGGGGGTACCTCCTATGCTACCCACCCATTGCAATTTACCTTTACAGGCAAGCCGGCCCATGTGGCAGATCCAGATTATCATGGGATAAACGCCTTGGATGCTCTGGTGGATTTTTATCAGCAATTTAGTGAATTGGAGAAATCCTTTACCGAACCTTATATAATTGGCAAAATCATTACTGAAGGCGGTACAGCACCCAATATTGTTCCTGAAAGGGCGGTAATGCGCGCCACCATCCGAGCTTTGCAAGCCGAATATTTAGAGGAAACCATGCTGCCCCAAATAAAAAACCTGGCCAGAAAAGTTTCTGACCAGCATGGAACCACCCTGGATTTATTCCATTATGAGCCTCTGTTTAAAAACCTGCTAAATAACAAACAGCTTGAAAAATATCTGCTAAATAATCTTCAAACTGTGGGTATTAACGATATAAAAATTTACGCTGATGATTACGCCGATGGCTCCACAGATGTAGGTAATGTAAGCCACCTGCTTCCAACTATTCAACCAGAAATTCAAATTGGCTCCGATATTGCAGCCCATACTCCGGAGTTCGCTGCTGCGGCCAACAGCCAGTTTGGCAAAAACATGGCTATCAAGGCCGTAAAAGCTATGGCTATGACCGTGGTAGATCTAATCAAATATGGGCTTTAATATTGTTATGCATTTTATTTATTAGGGACAAGAAAAACTTCTTATCATCTTCGGTAAAATTTTCATATTCGATAGCTGACCAGTCGTTGCGCACTTTTTCAATGGTATTAGCTACTTCCACTCCGGATTGCGTCACATATATATGATTTTTCCGATGATCCTCGCTATCCTTTTCCCGAACAATATAACCAAGCCTTTCCAGAGAATTAAGCTCCCGGGTCACATAGGCCTTGTCCATATTGAGCATTTTACAGATATCATCCTGAACTACCCCTTCATGCTTGTAGGCCGAATACAGAACAGCTCCCATAGTAACTGTTTTTATGGAATATTTTTCCATATTGGACTCAAAATAGTTCTTCCAGTACATTATTAACGCTGACATGGTCATTTCGATGCTACGGGTCAAATACTTATTATCCATTATTTCTACCCCTTATCTAAACATCTGCCGGCTGGTGGCACAGCGGCTTAATCCATAAAAAACTGCTTCAAGTGGTGATATATTGTCTGTAGTTGTTCCACAGGTCTGAGTACTGAGAATATTGCCATAAACATCGGTAATTTCTTCATTTACCGATATCTGATATACATTCTTTTTTATCAGCTTGGCATCTATATTAACGTGCGACATTCGGTCACAGCCATATTTTTGAGCTTCCTTGATTTGACTGGTGAGATCTGTTTCCCCTCCCTTGACAAGCTCCTTAAATCCATGGGTAGATAAAAGCTCTGTCAAACGCCCCATATAATCCGCATCATTCAGCAAATCATCTGGTAAATTAATAACAGCCGGAGTTAAATATACCCGATCCTTTACTTGCTTGGTTGACAGAGAGAAACCATCCTTTACTCCACTGGTATCCACATAATCGTTGTATAGAATACCTTCCTGCTGAAGTACATCCAGGTAATTACGAATAGAATAGTCCAGATATTCGGACATGTTATGACTAAAGCGATGAGAGTTGGCATTACGCTTACATTTAATCTCTTCGCCAGTCTGAACATAGCCCGATTTTAGCATTTGAAGCATCCCCTGCACTGGATCACCACTCATGGTGTATCTGGTGTATTTTAGTTTGGCTCCATATGCATCGGCAAAAGCCTGGTTGCCTACAGCAGGGGCTCCAAAGGTCACTACCTCCACATTTTCAGGGGGTATGCCCATACACTGCAGTCTGGTACCCAGAAGAACTGCCACGGCTCCACCCAAGCTATGTCCGGTAATAATCAGGTGTTCATCGCTGTCATCAGCAAATTCCCGTATTTTATCCACCCCCAGGGCACCATCAGGTCCCGGGGTAAAAAATGCCGTCTGGGTATAATCATTAAAACCACGATGAACTAATGGCTGATTGGAATAGGTTTGCTTCTGCTGAGCATACTCCTCAAACTGGGCTGGAGTTTCTCCACCAAAGAGAACCTTGCCAAAACGCAGATCCACTTCCACATCCTTCATTTTTTCCGTACCGGGTACAGATAAAATATAGATTTTTCGCCCGGTGAGTTCATCCGGCTCCTTGCTTTTAAACATGACAAAATTGGTAGCTGCCTTTGTGTTCTGATTGGTAAAGCTCACCGTTTCATAGCCAAAATCCGAGATGACATTACGTATCACTTCATTTAATTGGCTATTATAGGCCAACATATCCCCCATGGCACAATAAAACTGCACCGTGGCACTTTGGATTTTTTCTTCCTTGGACCCAGCAGCCTGAACTGTCCCCAACATAAAAACTAACGCAAAAACTGTTGTAATTAGAATTCTAAAGCCGCATTTTAAAGTCTTCATAAGCAAATTCCCGCACAATTTCTACATCTTCATTATCGGACACCGCACAAATGGCTGGCAAAGGCATCCCGTTAAAGGTATTGTTCTTTACCATACTGTAAATAGCCATGTCCCCAAATAAGAGCCGATCACCCGGCTTTAAGGATTCCGCAAAGGAATAGGTACCTATTGTATCCCCTGCCAAGCAGGTAGGTCCTGCCAATGTGTAGGTATAAGGCTTCTCTCTCGCTTCACCGCTGCCCATCAGAGGTGGTCTGTAGGGCATTTCCAAAACATCTGGCATGTGGCAGGCTGCCGAGGTGTCTAAAATGGCAATATTGGCCTGGCGTCCGTTATCGGAAGTAGCTTCAATAATTTCCAATACTGTCGCCACCAAAAAGCCCGCATCAAGGGCCACAGCCTCCCCAGGTTCAATATACACCTTTAGACTGTATTTTGTCTGAATTTTATTAATGCATTTTTCCAGAAGAGCAAGATTGTAATCTTCTCTGGTGATATGATGACCACCACCAAAGTTCAACCATTTAAGGTGCTGGAAATATTTACCAAATTTTTCCTCCACCGCCTCAAGGGTCTCCGCCAAAGGCTCTGCTCCCTGCTCACACAGAGTATGAAAATGCAGCCCGCTGATGCCGTAGAGAAATTCATCCTGGGGAGCCTCTGCCAAGGCCTTCTCCAGCTCGCTAAGCTTGGTGCCTAGACGGCTGTCCCCGGAACAGGGATCGTAAATAGCATGCTCCGGTGGCTGGGTGGAATGCTCCGGATTTATTCTAAGTCCGTAGGAGCGTCCAGCTTTCCTGGCCATAGGGGCAAACTTTTTCAACTGATCAGGAGAATTGAACACTATATGGTCACAAATTGACAAAATCTCCGGAAAGTCCTTGTCCTGATAGGCAGGAGAAAAAATATGGTTTTCCCCGGGAAATTCCTCATGGGCCAGCTTAGCCTCATAGAGTCCACTGGCCGTAGTTCCTTTTAGATAGGAGCTGATAAGGGGATAGAAATGGAACATGGAAAAAGCCTTTTGAGCCAACAAAATACTGCAACCAGTTCTATCCTGGACTCCCTTTAAAATGTCCAGATTATGCTTTAACCGGCCCTCCTCCACCACATAGCTGGGGGAAGGCACCTCATACAGCCATTTAGGCTGATAGTCAAGGCTCATTAGTCCACCAAAGCAGGTTTATGGCTTTCCTGCCAAGGAAGTCCCCACTTGTTCAAGGCCTCCATAAATGGATCCGGATCAAATTCCTCAATGTTATATACACCAGGCTTATTCCAAGTACCGTTCATGACCAGCATGGCGCCAATCATAGCTGGTACACCAGTGGTGTAGGAAATGGCCTGGGAGCCAACTTCCTTGTAGCACTCCTGATGATCGCAAACATTATACAGATAGTAGGTCTTGTCCTTGCCATCCTTTTTACCCTGGAAAATACAGCCAATG
>CACZYN010000124.1 GCA_902785445.1 uncultured Anaerovibrio sp. | reverse complement strand
TTATAATGAATTTCCGCTGATTTCAATGCCTTGTCCGATGATAAACCATTTTTTTCTGCTTCAACATAGCGTGGTACATCCAAATCTACCGGTACCCCCATGGCTTTATCCAGAGTTACTCTATAAAGATTATATTGATATAGGGCAGTTGAATAATTTGATCTGGCCTGAGTAAGCCGTTCCTGGGCATCTAGCAGATTTAGTAATATATCCACTCCTTCTTCATAACGTACTTGGGCTATAAGATAGCTCTCTTCCGCCTGTTTTACCGCAGCTGTAGCTTCTTGAATGTTTTTTTCCGCGGTTTTCATTTTCATATAGGCTGTTCGGGTTTCCCAGGTTATATTCTTTTTTATATACTCTGCATCAAATTGGGATTGCTGTACTAAGGCATCCGCTTGAGAAACATTGGCGGAGGTTATGCCATTATCAAAAATATTCCATTTAAAATTAATGATTGCTGCCAGATTATCACTATCTTCCATACCAAAAGGCTTTTCGCCTGCAATGCCCCTACCTATACTGCCTGTAATTTTTGGACGATAGCCGGACTTGGCTGAATCTTTATTAGCATCTGCTATTTTTATACCGTACTCGGCGGCAATTCCATCAGGACGGTGTTCTAGGGCGTATTCCTCACATTCAGAAAGTTCTTTAGGATAAGGTTCATAGGAAAATACATCTGTAGGTTCCACATTAATAGTGCCTGAGAGGCCCATTACATTGATCAAATCATATTTGGCAATTTCCAAGTTTCCTTGGGCAGACATGAGAGTTTGTCGATTATTTGCCAGACGAACTTCCATCATTAGTACATCTGCCTTGGCTACAGCCCCTTCACTATATTGGTCCTGAATAAGCCTTAATTGGCTATTAGACATTTCTACAGCCTCTTTGGCAATTTCGGTCTCATTCTTTTTATGTAAAAGATTGGCATAAGCATTAGCTGTTTTGTAACGAACAGTTTGCTTTATATTTTCCAAATTCAGATCTGCTTGATTTAAAAGATAGCGGTTTTTGTCTATCTGCCCTTCCAGTTGTCCACCAGTATAGATGGGGATTGTAAGAGTCCAGCTGTTGGAATAGGAAGTACCATAGAGATACATTCCATATTTACGCGCTCTGGTTCGATTGAAATCAGATGCCCAGCCAGCAGTTGGGCCGGTCGTTCGTTGTGCAGATACCAGTCCCCATTTGCTCGCTTCTCTGCCTGACTGAGATGATTGAATTTGATCGTTATTATTTAAGGCAATATCAATACTTTCAGCCAGGGAAAGAGGTAAGTTTTCTTCTTGGTTTACATCAGGAGTTTGTGATTGGGCTGAAACCTGTCCAACATTGCAGGCCACTAGCATCAATGCTATAATAAGTGATTTCTTCATATACAGATTCACCTTCTATAATTATGCTATTTGCCGTTTTACAAGGTCGGCAAATATTCCACCTTTTTCCATAAGCTCATCAAAGGTACCCATTTCAGCCAGACGCCCATCATCCATAACAATGATACGATCACAGTTCCTAATGGTGGATAAGCGGTGAGCCACAATAATACGAGTAGCTTTCAGCTTTTCCAGACTTCGGGTAACAATAGCTTGGGAACGATTATCTAAAGCACTGGTGGCTTCATCAAAAATAAGCAGGGAAGGTTTTCCGGCTAGAGCCCGCGCTATAAGAATACGCTGACGCTGACCACCGGAAATATTGGAGCTACCTTCGCTGATGACAGTTTGCATTCCCATTGGCATTTCTGCGATATCCTCGGCAACCCCTGCTGCTTCAGCAGCAGCCCAGGCATCATCCTGTGTGAGATTTTTGGTGCCTACAATATTAGTGTAAATATCCCCGGTCATAAGCTGACCATTTTGCAATACAACTCCTAACTGGGATCGAACCGAAGGGAGGGATAAATCAGCCAAATTCTGTCCGTCATAGGAAATACTTCCTTTTTGTGGTTGTTCAAAGCCCAGCAATAGACGTACCAGGGTACTTTTTCCACTGCCTGATTTACCAACAATGGCCACATTTTCACCAGCAGCAACTGAGAAACTCACGTCATGAAGGACTTCATCCCCCTTTACTTCCGTTGTTCCACCGTTATCATCTGGCACAACCAATGTATAGGCAAAAGATAAATTTCCAACCTCCAGGGCACCGGATAAATGGCCGGCATCCTGCTTTTCCTCATTACTTTCCGGAACCTCATTTAAAATTGGCCTAAGATTTTCCAGTTGAGGCTGAATGGCATAATACTTACTAATAAGGCCGATTACTCCACTAATTACACCATTAAAACTGCTATAGGCAGCATTGAAGGCGATAAACTGTGCGTAGGTAATGCTACTTTGAACTGTCTTACCGTCCGGACCAAGTTCATTCATACCATACATAGCTATCCAATATAGAATCATGGTAAGAACAAAAGGCTGTATACTGGAAATAATTGAAGTGTAGTTATTTTGCCACCTCAGCTTATACCCCCATTGCCAGTGCTCGCCAAAGGTAGTGGCCCAAAGATTATAGGCCTGTTCTTCGCCACCTTGTACACGGAATTTTGCCAGTCCTGCAAAAATCTGTTGTACCATACCGGCGGACTTGTTACCTGCTTCAATTATTTTCCGTTGGAAAAATAGTGTTCGGCGCAATATAGCCACAACAAACAGGGAATAAATCAGCCAGACTACTATAGCTGCTGCTGTAAGCTTTATGCTGTAATAGCACATGAGGAAAATACTCCAAAAGGAGAAAATAAAGCTCAAAATGGAGCCTACGAATTCACCTGAGGCCAAATTTTTGGCTATGCCAATTCCCGCCATACGGCTGGCCAGCTCCCCGGCAGTAAAACGCCGGAAAAATTTAGTAGGAAGTTGCATAAGACGTCCCCACATGGCAGCCTCCGCTGAAATCTCTATGCGGGTTGAAATACGCATTACGGCAATTGATCTTACTATTCCCAAGGCTGCAGTGGTAAAGCTGGTTACCATGAGAGCCTGGGTAACTGTGGCCAAACCCTGTCTGTCCAAAATTGGTATAATGTCCTGAAATATGGTTTCAGTGATTATTGGAGTGGCTAATGGAATACAGCCACCAAATAAACTGCAAAGTATTATGGTACGATAGTCTGCCTTCCAGCATTGGTGGAACATAAACTTAACCAAATCAAAAAGTTTCAGTTTCCGGGAAGGAAAGCCGGCGTAGCAGGCAAAAGCATCTTTTTCAATATTTTTTGCCTCTGTTTCTGTTATTAAAAATCCCTCAGGGTTGTGTCGAAATATGGCACGATAAATATCCGGCTGCTCGGGAATGAGTGCAACTAAATCCTTTTCGCCAGTTTCCGGGGAAGTGTAATATCCTATCATAACCCCTGTGTCCTGCTTGAACCAATTCTCAGGCAGGTTTATCAGACGCATCTGCATATTTCCTTTTTGCATAAGGCGGCGTATCAGACCAATATTATCCAGCTTATAAGCATTTTCTTCTGTAATGCCTATGGATTCTGTTGGCATTTTTAATGCTTTGGCCACTTGTTTTACCACGAAGGTTGTATCCACAGTAATTCGCTGAGTAGAGGAAGATTCTGATTCACCGGCAAATAAGTGCTCTTCACCTAATAGACTACGGATTCCGTTTTCTAATAGTATATTTCGAGCTCTTTCCCGCATTTTGATTCGTCTGGATAACCTGGTATCTTCAGCGCCAAAACGCATTCCTAAAAACATGGACAAGAGGTCTTCATGATCCTGAAGCTCTGTAATTACTTCTTCCCGGTTGGCCATATTTTTAAAAATATTTCCTTTGAGCCAAGCCTGGAGCATATCATCTCCCTTGTCAGCCATAAGGCGCAGCCAGGAAATTTCCATCAGGCGTCCAAACCAGTGCTGAGCCATTTGGGCCAATTCATGAGCGTCCAGCTCATCAAAGGCAATTTCTGTCAACACAGCATCTTCTAAAGTGTATAACTGAATATTAATCTCATCGAATTCATCAAGGGAAGGAAATATACACTCTCCCTCACTTACTTTAATAAGATAGTTTTGTCGAAAAGATAGAACATCTTCTCCGTCTTTTGTCACGGCATAAACCTCTACAACACCGGACATGACTTTGATAAATTTTTTATTGTCATGTAACTGGAAGCGCTGGCCAGATAATAGTTTATGTGTGTTTATCATTGGCTTAGCCTCCTTACTCTTCCACTATTTCCATATCTTCCTGTTCACGCTCTTCAATAAGCTGTCTATATGGACCATCGTGCTGCATCATTTCACGATGTACACCTCTTTCAACGATATTTCCGTGGGAAAGAACGATGATTTCGTCGCAATCTCTGATGGTTGAAAGACGATGGGCCACTATAATACAGGTACAACCACGATGTCGGATATTATCCAATACTGTTTTTTCTGTAATCGGATCAAGGGCACTAGTGGCTTCGTCCAAAATCAAGATCGAAGGGTTAATGGCCAAAGCTCTGGCAATTTCCAGACGTTGTCGCTGACCACCGGAGAAGTTGACACCAGCCTCTGATACTAAAGCATCATAGCCGCCATTAAGCTTCATTATGTCATCGTGAATGCAGGCATCCTTTGCCGCCTGAATTATTTCACTTTTTCGTACAGTAGTGTCGAAAAGAGCAATATTTTCTGCAACAGTTCCACTAATGAGGAAAATATCCTGGTCCACCGAAGCTAATGAACTGAGTAAAACTTTACGGGGCAGTTTTCTCCGTGGTACTCCATCAAAGGATAAGGTGCCACCCCATTCTTCATAAAGACCGGTAATTACTTTGGCAATGGTGGATTTACCACTGCCTGAGGCTCCCACTACAGCAATCCAATTACCTGGATTGGCATGAAGGTTAAAATCTGAAATTAAAGGTTTCTCCAATGGACTATAGCCAAAACTGATATTTTCCATTTGAAGATCACCTGAAAGTCTATCTCGCGGATAGGTTTGCTGGCTCTCCTCTTCTTCTGTCGGGAAATTCAGGCTGTCTACTTCGTAACGGCGTACATCATTTAAACGCTGCATCTGCATTTCGGTATTCTGTAAAGTTGAGCCCAAGCCTACTAAGGCATTTACAGGTGCAGCAAAGGAACCCATTAAGTGCTGAAAGGCCATAAACATACCTGCGGTCATAGCACCCTCCATAATGGAGAAACCACCTATGGTCATAATCAGTGCCCCATTTACTCCAGCCAACAGCGCGGGCAAAATAGTTATGGACAATGACCAAAGAGCTGTTTCCTGCGAGGCGGTCAAAACCTTGGTCTGATAACCAGCCCATTTGGTAAAAAAATCTGACTCATCACCATTGGCCTTGATGGTTTCAATCATTCTTAAGCCGTTCATGGTCACACCATATGCCTTGCCCGCATCCTGCTGAATACGCATGTTCAAATCAGTCAGATGCCGACGCATAGCAAAAAACAGTATTATTTCCACAGAAGAAAAGGCTACACCGATAAGTGTCAGGGTAACATTGTATTGTAAAAGCAACAATAAATAGAAAATAGCCACAAATAAATC
>CACZYN010000123.1 GCA_902785445.1 uncultured Anaerovibrio sp. | reverse complement strand
CTGTCCATGAAAGAAACAACAGGGCCTTTTCCAACTTCGCAGACACGCTTTGCACCCGATGCACCGTCGATATCTGCGGCAGTTGTGGATTCAAGAACGATGGCGAAATCGGGAGCAACTGCAAATGCTGAAGCAGTCGAGCCACGCAGACCAATTTCCTCCTGAACGTTGAACACGAAGTATGTGTCAAAGGGCAGATCCTCCTGCATAAGGCCCCGTTCCTGCCACAAAGACAGAATTGTTTCCAATTCCCCCATACGGCCATCCATAACTAGCAGCCCGCGAAAATCCACAAAGCCCTTTTCCAAATCACTAATGATTTTGTCACCAAGCATTCCCAGCTTACTTTTCACCTGATGACTGGCCATCATTATTGGCTTTAAGTTATTATCCATTGCCTGATGATAATCGACCAATACCCGCTCATTCATCCAGGAAATACCCCCAAAATGACCACCAGCCCCACAACCAAAGGCATATACATCAGCCCCCGCCTTGGCCATGGTATTGTATAAGCTCAGTTCCCGCTTGTTGCGCCGCCAGTGGCAGAGGCTCAGGCGTTCCACTCCCTGACTTAAGAGATAATCCCTGGCTACAATATACATGTCCGCCTGGCCGGCAATATCGGCACAAGGAGGTACTTTCCCATTTTTTACTGCCTTATCCAAAGCGCCACCTGGAAAGATATTCAACTGGTATAAATCCATGCCATCCACATTGGCTAATGCTAAAGTTTTCACATCCTCCAGCCACAGCTCCATAGTCTGCCCCGGCAAACCGTAAATAAGGTCTACAATAACAGTTACATCATAGGATTTTAACAAGGCCAGCCGCTTAAGCACTTCTTCCCTGGTATCCAGACGACCTATCCGTTGCCTTAGTTCAGTATCAAAGGACTGCACCCCCAAGGATATACGATTTACCCCATTTTTTAACCAAATTTCAATCTTTTCCGGTGCCAAATCATGTATCCGGCCCTCCAGGGTTAATTCACACGTTGGCGACAAATTAAAGGAATCCTGAATGGTCTGTAACAATCTGGCGACATTGGCTACCGACAGGGAAGTAGGCGTTCCGCCCCCTAAAAATACACAGTCAATAGCTGTATTACGTATTTGAGGCGACTTGGCCTCTGATGCAATTTCTTTAATCAAACTAGTCACATATGCATCTTCCACTGACTGCTTACTGGCATTTTGATAAAACCCGCAATACAGACACTTAGTCTGGCAGAAGGGTATATGGATGTAAACTACATGTTGCCGACTATCGTCCGGATTCTTCTGCAAAGCCTCTTCATAGCAATCCTGTTGGTTTTTACCTGATATAGGATCACTCATCAGTCCGGCATGAACCACCCGCTTACTGCTAAAGGCCTCATGCAGAGGATCCCCTGTTTCGTTCCCCAGCAATACTGCCCGTTTATCAGGCGCCAATCCCTCTATATATTTTTCCAAATTCATAAAAGTTCTTCTCCTATCCAGCCTTGTTATGGCTGAAAAATTAAATGTTTTTCAAAGGGAACCCGAATGTTTACCCCCTGATAATAGATTGGAGCAAAGCGCATGGCATAAAGAGCCTCATTGGCCGCTTCCCGAAAGCCTAATTTAGGTGGATTAGATAAAATGGTAACACTTTCCACTGAGCCATCCAGCCCAACCATAATTCGGGCTACTACTTCAACCACATCACCATAGCCGATGCTACGGGCTTCATCAGGATATACCGCCTCGGCATCCCTTAGCAGCTGATAGCTGATACCAGCCGCACTGGAGGCAGTATATGTACCATCACCATTAGGAGAAAAGCCTGGGCCTAAGCCAGTAGCAGTCCCCGTGCCACTACCGCCAGTACCATTTCCCAAACCGCCATTGCCCTTGCCGCCAGCCTTACCGCCACCAGGACCATATACACCCGCTGTCCAGTTACTTAAGTCGCCAGCTGCCGATCCTGCCGGAGCCTCCAAGGCCGCAGCCACTTGTTCAATAGCCGCCTCGGTGGTCTCATCGCTAATCGGTTGCTGCGCAGTAACTGTGGCATCAGTGTTATGTCCCCGGAGACTTTGTAGCATTTCAACGGCTGCCACCGAAGCGGTCTTTATGGCCGGACCGATACTAGGAGCGTTATCCCCTCCACCGGCACTGGAGCCACCAGCCATGGCCGCAGCCGTGTTTTCGGCAACAAAACTAACTTCAATAGCTTTTTTATCTTCCTGCTCCCCCTGCATCCATTGAATTCCCGCCAAGGCCAACAAGCCAAAGATAATAACATGAACCGTCATTGCCCATCCAAAATAGTATTTCCAGCTTCTTTTCTTCATAATCATCACCCTTGGCTATCGGTGGCAATATAAACCTTGCTAATACCAAGATTTTTAATCATGTCCATGACCTGTACCACCTTACCATAATCTGCCGATGCATCTCCTCGAAGTATAATTGACACCTCACCAGTCTGTTTCTTTTCCCACAAGCGGGCTTCCAAATCCGCCAAGGTAATTTTTTCTTTTTCGTAATATACCCCACCATCTTCGGTAACCGTTACCGGAATATTTTCCTCCATGCTGACTTTGGAGGTGGCAGCATGGGGTAAATTGAGAGGTACGCTTTTTTGTACCACCATGGTGAGCATGCTCATCATAAAGAATACCAGCAGAAAAAATATGATATCTATCATGGGGATTATCATCAGACGAGGTTTGTCTTCCTGGGGTGTTAAATCAATCCGCATCATCACTGCCTCCTGCTGCCAGGTACATGGTGGATACATATTCCACATCCGCGATGATGGCATTGGCCTTATGGGACAGGTAGGAATACAGGCACAAAGCCAGAATAGCTACCAATAGGCCCGTAGCAGTTGCAATAAGGGCTTCACTAACGCCGCCGGTAATAGCAAAGGGCTCACCATCAGATACATTTAGTACGGAAAAGGACTGAATCATACCAGTAACCGTTCCCAACAAGCCCAACAGAGGGGCCATGGTAACAATTACACTTAGATATTCCAAATATTTACGCAATTCCAAGGACTTACGCTTGGCAACAGCCAAAACCACTTCTTCCTTGCTGCCATATTTTTCTTCTTCCATGGCGCTAAGAATGACCTCCCCAGGGGCACCGGCTCCCTGACAAAGATCTACAGCCTTTTCCCGGTCACCTGCCTGCAAAAATTCATTTATTTTTCCAGCAAAGCCATCTATCTTCAATGTCTCCTTCCGATAAAAGGCACTGCGTTCAAAGGCAATAGTCAATGCCACCAGTGATGCCATAATAATCGGATACATTACGAAGCCGCCCTTTTGAAACAATGCTAAAAATTCCATATTTACTCTCCTCTTTTTGTATTATTAGAAGCTATAGCGGAAGCCACCAAAATAGGTTCTTGATGAGCCCGGTATCATGGTTCCCATACTATCTCCTATATATTCATAATAGGTCCTACCTAACAGATTAGTAATGCCAGCATACCATTCCATATTGGCGTTCTGCCTGTACTTAACACTTACATCCAGCAAGCCATAGGAAAACATATGGCTGCCATCTTTCTCCATATCTATATCTTCCGTGAAATTATTGTACTTACCAAAGAAATTAAATTTTAAGCTTGCATTCCATTTTTTATCAAATTTATAGTCAGCTATAAAAGATGCCTTATGGGTAGGAACATATTTCAAGCCGCTGTTGGTAAAATCATATTCATTTTGTTTATGGCTGCTGGTAAGAGCCGAACCCTCAGCAGTGTATGCCCGATTTCCCCGCAGGTATGTATATCCTTCTGTAAGAGTGAGCTTGCCTAACCGCTGCTGTAAAGATAATTCTATTCCCCGTCTGGTAGTGTTAAACATGTTATATGTTTTATATTCCCAGCCATAAGTCCCCTTAAAATAAGGCCGATTTAATTCATTTTTTGTTTCTGAGGAAAACAGGGTAAGATTTACGGTGGAAGCTCCCCATTTATCCTGCAGGCCTAATTCCCATAGGTTATAGGTTTCTTCCTGAGCTGAAGTTGCCGCATATAACTTTTTGTTTTTGTCGGAATACACCTCATCGGCAATCTGTATACCATCCGGACTGGTATACCCCTTCTCATACCGTAAGAAAACTTTACCAATATCACTATAGTTGTAACTTACCGACATCTCAGCAGCAGTGTTCCAGCGATTTGAAGAATCAGTACCACCTATTGGCTTTGCCTTGGTACCACCATCCTTGTCAAATTTCCATATAAGCTTTTCCCGACGTACACCTTGGGTAAAGGTAAAGCGATTTCGCTTCATTTTATTTAACAGATACAACGCCTCGGTAGTTTTTTCGTATTTGAAATCATATAATTTACCGGTGGCAGTGGTGCGATAGGTCAAATTCGATTCCTGTTCAAACAGGTCAATTCCCACAAGCAAGGAATCATTCTTACCATAAGCATAATCTAACCGCATACGCGTACCAAAGGATCTGGTTTCCATATTCCCGTCAAAGTATTTGGTGTTTTTATAATTGCCATTGGTATAGAAAAAATCTCCGCTGTATTTTAACTTCGAACCAAAATTTTGATTATAGGTCAAATTGTAAGTATTCAGAATCCGGTCACCATCTAAATATTTACCATCAGCTGGTTTGTAATAACGGCCCTCTCTTTCCACACTGATCCGATTAACATTTTGCAGGAACTTACTGGCCTCATCAAGACGACTGAAGCGGAAGGTAAGGGAATGATCCTTATCAGCATCATAACGGAAACCACCGTAGTAATATTTACTATTGCGATAAGTATCCACAAAATATAAATCCCGGAGCAGACGGGAATAGCCTCCCTGCACGGAAAATTTATCATTAAGCTTTGTACCAAAGTTAAAGCCTGCCCGAATCCCATCAGTATTCCATTCACCGGTTATACTGCTTTTAGGCTTGTTCATTGAGCGAAGGTTGGTTGTTATATTAATGATTCCGCCGGCAGCACCACTTCCATAAATAACTGATCCACCACCAGGTATGATTTCTATTTTCTCAATCTGTTCCACCGGTACATAGTCATAGTTATTAGGCAGAGGATGATTTACCATGGTAGTCATCGGTGCCCCATCAATTAGTACCTGTAAATTTCTAGTAGCCTGATCACTACCCTGCCCCCGAATATCCACCTGTCCCCAACCAGAGCTCCCCACACTGATACTAGGCTGATCCTTTAATACATCAGAAACGGTTTTATAGCCCTTTTCTTCAATATCCTTTTTATTTATAACAATAATCTTTTTGGTATCCCGCAGCTTTTCTACCTCCACGTAGTCCGGCCGCACATAACTGTCATTTAAGCGGATTGTCTCCTTAGCTGTCTCTCCTTCAGCTGCAAAGGCAACTCCAGCGTCCTCCCCCATCATGTACAGGCTGCTGCCTGCCATAATTCCCAGAGCCACCAATCCGGCAAGTTTTTTCTTTCTCATTTTCCCATCATCCTTCCTACAAGCTAATTATTCAAAGTGAAAAAATGAATAAGCTTCATAATTAATAATGATTATCATTTAGGACTTGTATATATTAACATTAATGAAAATCATTGTCAATAAAATATGAATAATTTTATTGCATTTTTCACTTTTATTTTTCTTGTACATAAAAAAAGAAGGACCGCAAAATGCGATCCTCTTCTTTATAAAAACTTTTAATTTAAATTTTAAATTTACCGGTTTCCTGAGAAAGCTCTGTAGCTAAGGAAGCCAATGCATGGGATGCCGAAGCAATCTCCTGACTGGAAGCTGACTGTTCCTCAGCTGCCGCGGAAATAGTCCACAAGGTTTGCCGCCGGA
>CACZYN010000122.1 GCA_902785445.1 uncultured Anaerovibrio sp. | reverse complement strand
AGATTATACCCGGGAGGCCGGGGTCCGTGAATTGGAGCGGGTGATTGGGCAGCTATGCCGCAAGGTGGCCAAGAAGCTGGTGGAAGGCGAAGTGGATGTGGTTAGTGTAACCACGAAAAACTTGGTGGATATCTTAGGTAAGATTAAATATCCACATCCGAAGGAAAAGCGTCGTCCGGAGGTGGGCCTGTGCACTGGCATGGCCTGGACCCAGGTAGGTGGCGATATCTTGCCAACGGAGGTTAATGTGTTCCCAGGTAAGGGGCAGCTTATTCTCACCGGCAAGCTGGGGGATGTGATGAAGGAATCGGCTCAGGCCGCCTTGTCTTACATTCGCAGCCGTCAGAAGAAATTCAAATTGTCACCAAAATTCTATGAAGAAAATGATATACATATTCACTTCCCGGAGGGGGCTGTGCCAAAGGATGGCCCGTCGGCGGGTATCACCATGGCTACAGCTATGATTTCGGCCCTTACTGGTCGGAAGGTGAGAAGCGATGTGGCCATGACCGGTGAGATTACTATCCGGGGGCGGGTACTGCCAATCGGCGGCTTAAAGGAAAAGGTACTGGCTGCCTATCGGGAAGGTATCCACACCATTATTCTGCCAGAGGAAAATCGGCGGGATATTGAGGAAATTCCGGAATCAGTGCGGGAAAAGCTGGAGTTTATACCTGTTGACCATATTGACAAGGTATTGGAAAATGCGTTGCTGAAATGAGGAAGTCATGGCGGAAAAGGTTGTTATTACCCAGGGCAAATATCTTTGCTCAGCAGTAAAAAAGGAACAATACCCTGAGGAACGGCGTAAGGAAATCGTTTTTATTGGCCGTTCCAACGTGGGTAAGTCTTCCTTGATAAATTCTCTGACCCGGGTCCATCAGTTGGCCCGGGTCTCCAGTCAACCTGGCAAAACCCAGACCATAAATTTCTATGAAATTGGGGCAAAAATAGATGACAGTCCGGAGCGTAGGGATTTTTATCTGGTGGATTTACCAGGCTACGGTTATGCCAAGACTGGTGCCCAGCGGCGAAAAATCTGGAGCAAATTTATTAACGAATATTTGCTGACTTCGGAGGATTTGCAGTTTGTGTGCCAGCTTATTGATATTCGTCATGCGCCTATGGCTTCGGATATCGAAATGTTTCACTGGTTGGTGGAACATAATCTGCCGGTACTGGTAATAGCCACTAAGGCAGATAAAGTCAGCCGTAACGGAGTTACCCAGGGAGTGGCTCAGATAAAGAAGGCTCTGGGAATACCAGAGCTGGACGTGTTGCCCTATTCCTCAGTAAAAAATACTGGTCGGGAAGAATTGTTGCAGGTAATCGGGGATTGCTTGCTGGAAACATGAGCCTTCCTCTTTGGGGAAGGGGGACCGTCGAAGACGGTGGATGAGGTACTCCTAATGGAACTTAATTCTTTTGATAAACAATTACTGAATATATTACAGGCTGGCATACAGTTTGTACCCAAACCCTATGAGACCATGGCCAATGAGCTGGGTGTAAGTGAGGAACAGGTCCTGTCTCGGCTGCAGGAGCTGAAGTCAGCAGGGTATATTCGCAAAGTGGGGGCTTTCTTCAACTCGGACAAGTTGGGCTATAGTGGAACCTTGTTGGCGGCTAAAATTGAGCCGGATCGGGTGGCGGAGGTCGCTGCCAGAATTAACGAGTATCCGGAAATTACCCACAATTATCAGCGTTCTGGTGGTTATGAGCTGTGGTTCACGGCTATAACCAATAGTGATGAGCGCAAAAATCAGATTTTATCTGAGATCAGGGCTCTGCCAGGGGTTATTTCCCTGTTGGATTTGTATTCCCAGAAAAAATATAAAATTAATGTGCAATTTAAGTTAAAGTGAGGCCAACAATGGAATTTTCGGACACAGACAAGAGAATTGTAAAGGCCCTTCAAAGTGATTTTCCTATATGTTCTGAGCCTTATAAAAAAATTGCTGAAGACATTGGTATATCCGAAGAAGCTCTTTTGCATCGCCTGGGGGAAATGAAAGAAACAGGCATTTTGCGCAAAATGGGAGCAGTACTTCGTCACATGGAAGTGGGCTTTAAGGCCAATGCCCTGGTGGTATGGGTGGTACCACCAGAAAGAATGGACGAAGTGGCAGTCCAAATGTGTGCCCATCCGGAGGTTACCCATTGCTATGATCGCAATACTGCTCCGGATTGGCCTTATAATTTCTACACTATGATTCATATGGATACCCAGGAGAGCTGTATCCAGTTGGCCAAAGAACTGTCGGCTGAAACGGGAATCAGCCAATATGAATTGCAGTTCACGGAAAAAGAGTGGAAAAAAACCAGTATGAAATATTTTATGGAGTAAACAAAGGGTGTAAAGTCAGTACAGAAAACTGGCCTTACACCTCTTTTTATTGTATAATATGCAGGTAGTGTGTTTAAAAATTCACACAATATGGTATGAAATGAGGGATAATATATGGTTTCGGAGAAAATGTATGAGTTGGGGGCACGAAAGTCCACCATCAGAACAATATTTGAATTTGGCCGTAAACGGGCTGCCGAGGTAGGGGAAGAAAATGTGTATGATTTCTCCATTGGTAATCCCAATGTACCCGCACCAGCCAAGGTTAATCAGGCTATTGTAGATATTTTGCAGGAAATGGATTCCTGTGCCCTTCATGGCTATACTGTGGCCCCAGGAGATCCAGGGGTTAGGGAGACTATAGCCCAGAGCATTAATCGCCGCTTCGCTACCAACTTTTCCGGCAAAAATATCTTTATGACCTCCGGAGCAGCGGCGGCTATAACCATTTGCTTTAAGGCCCTTAGTGAGGATGATGGTAGCAGTGAGTTCATTACCTTTGCACCATATTTCCCGGAATATAAATGCTTTGTGGAATCGGTAGGAGCTAAGCTCGATGTAGTGCCGGCCAATACGGAGGATTTTCAGATACAGTTTGATAAATTTGCTGAAATGCTGTCACCAAAGACCAAGGCAGTAATTGTAAATTCGCCTAATAATCCCAGCGGTGTAGTATACTCAGAGGAAACCATCAGTAGATTGGCCAAGATGCTTACGGAAAAATCCCAGGAATTTGGTCACCCAATATTTATTATTTCCGATGAGCCTTATCGGGAACTGGTTTACGGCAACATAAAGGTTCCGTATATTCCTAAGTATTATGCTAATACTTTGGTGTGCTATTCCTGGAGTAAGTCCCTGTCCTTGCCAGGTGAGCGTATTGGCTACATAGTGGTACCTGATGAAGTAACTGACTTCAACAAGGTTTATGGAGCCATTGCCGGAGCAGGTCGGGTACTGACCCATGTCAATGCTTCATCGCTCTTCCAGCGGGTAGTGGCCCGGTGTGTGGATGAACCGGCTAATATTGCCGCTTACGAAAAGAACGGTAATTTGCTATACGAGGGTCTGAAGGATGCGGGATTCCAGTGTTTGAAGCCTCAAGGAGCCTTTTACTTGTTCCCTAAGGCCTTGGAAGAGGATGATTATGCTTTTTGTGAAAAGGCCAAGAAATATGATTTGCTGTTGGTACCAGGGGCGGACTTTGGTTGTCCGGGCTATTTCCGGGCAGCATATTGCATTAAGGAGGATACCATCAGACGCTCCATCCCGGCCTTTAAAAAATTAGCGGAAGAGTATCGCTCCTAATCATGAGTACATAGTATGAAAATTTAATCTGTATTATATATTGAAAAACAGCAGTCTGCGTTGAGTCAGACTGCTGTTGAATTTTTGGGGTAGAGGTAACTTGTCATGAATGGTATAATATTAATGTTATGATTAAATAATATATGTCAGTGCACTAAAAGCGTGTGGAAATAATTTGAGGTGTTTTATAGATGATTACGGGTAAGACGAAGGTGTTGGCGGTTATTGGCAATCCGGTGGAGCACTCCTTGTCGCCGGTGTTTCAGAATGCTGGGATCAGGGCAGCGGAGTTGGATTATGTTTATACGGCCTTTCCGGTGAAAGAGGGAAAACTGGGGGAAGCCATAGCTGGTATGAAGGCTTTGGGAATCTGTGGCCTTAACGTAACCATTCCGCATAAGGAACGGGTAATGAAATATCTTGATTCTATTGACAAGGATGCGGAAGTTTTAGGAGCAGTAAATACTATTGTTAATCAGAATGGCGTACTTACCGGCTATAACACCGATGTAAAGGGTTTTGTGGGCGGTATGAAGCAGATGGGCTATGAACCCAAGGGCAAGCAGGCAGTGTTATTGGGGGCTGGCGGAGCGGCCCGGGCCATTATCTGGGGCCTTATTCAGGAAGGAGTGGCTTCTCTGACCATTGGTGTGCGGAATGTACCTAAGGTTCGGCCATTAGTGGAATATTTCCAGAAGTATATGGACATTACGTTACTTGACTGGAGTACTCCGGAGTTTGACAGGGCCTTGGCCAAGGCGCAGCTGCTTATCAATTCCACACCATTGGGAATGTGTCCCCATGTGGAGGCAATGCCACCGGTAAATTGGGATAAAGTATCCAAGGGAATTTTGGTTTATGATATTATTTATACTCCGGCGGAAACCTTGTTTTTAAAGCAGGCCCGGGAACATGGCTGTCTGACCTTAAATGGCGAGGCTATGCTGATAGGGCAAGGGGCAGAATCCTTCCGGCTGTGGACAGGTATTGAGCTGGACACTGAGGTTATGGCCCAGGCACTGCGAGAGGCATTGGCCTAGTTACTGACACTAGAACGAATAATTATTTGGAGCGGTAAAAAGACAATGATAGGCTTTTTAAAAGGAAAAGTTGAATATGTTTCCATGGAGTACTGCCTGCTGGATGTATCCGGAGTGGGCTATCGGGTGTTTGTGTCCAATAATACCCGCAGTCAACTGAAAACCGGGCAGGAAACCATGCTGTATACCCATTTAAGTGTCCGGGAGGATGCCATGCTGTTGTATGGCTTTTTGACTCAGGACGAATATGATTTATTTCAGTTGTTGATCACGGTCAGCGGCATTGGTCCCAAGGTGGCCATGGGCATTATTGGCGCTATTACACCAGAAGGGTTAAGCCAGGCGGTGCAGAACAAGAATATAAAGACCTTGACGGCCTTGCCGGGCATCGGCAAGAAATCAGCGGAACGGCTGATTTTGGAATTAAAGGACAAATTACATTTTGGTGGTAGTGAGGAATTGGTCGAGGCCGGTGGCACTTTTGCTGCGCTGGAAATCGGAGATGATATTTTCAGCGAGGCATCAGCTGCCCTGCTGTCTTTGGGATATAGCCAGGGCGAGGTCTCTGCGGTATTTCAGCGATTAGGCAATATTGACCAGTCTGCCGATGTACAGACGGTGATAAAAATGGCCTTGAAGGAACTGGCCAGGAGGTGATAGAGGATGGAGGATATAGTGTTCAGTGAGGAACGCATTGTTACTACCAATGAGCAGTCCGGAGACGACTGGCAATACAGTCTGCGTCCTCGTCGCCTGCGGGAATATATCGGTCAGGACAAGGCCAAGGAAAATCTGAATATTTTCATTCAGGCGGCCATGAAGCGCAGTGAGGCTTTGGACCATGTGCTGTTGTACGGGCCACCGGGATTGGGAAAAACCACCTTGGCCGGGATAATTGCCAACGAACTGGGGGTAAATTTTCGGGTTACCTCCGGTCCGGCCATTAATCATTCCGGGGATTTGGCCGCTCTTTTAACTAATCTTAATGAACGGGATGTATTATTTATTGATGAAATACATCGTCTGTCCCGGAATGTGGAGGAAGTTCTGTATTCCGCCATGGAGGATTTTGCGCTGGATATTGTTATCGGCAAAGGACCAAGCGCCCGGTCTATCCGCTTG
>CACZYN010000121.1 GCA_902785445.1 uncultured Anaerovibrio sp. | reverse complement strand
TTGATTTATATATAAAAAAACAATATAAAAAGTTATTAAATACAATAAAAGAAGAATTCAGTGATAATTGGTATATTAAACACCGCTCCCATAGAGGAACGAACCGCCTTGTCAGAAAATATGTCCACGGTATTTTCCATGCATACCACACCGGTACATCCCAAAGCCTCTGCCGTACGAATAATAGTACCTGCATTACCAGGGTCTTGAACACCGTCCAACACAACAATCAAGGGCGCTGAACCAGTCTTTGAACGAAGAAGCTCCTGCCAGGAAAAAATCCGATTTCTTACTACCAGCAATAATCCTTGGGAATTCACCGTATCTGCTGCCTTTTCGTACACATTATCCGGCACTTGATAAACATTTACTTTCTTTTCCCGTAAAGCATTAATCACTGCCATAGCCCGGTCATTTTTTACGGCCGTATCGGAAATAAAGGCATATTCCACTGGCCATTCGGCATTAACAGCCATCTCTGCCAAGCGAACCCCTTCGGCTACAAACATATTCTCCGCTTTACGATGTGTACTGGAATGTAGTTTTACAGTTAATTTTACCTTGGAATTAGTCAAGCTTTCGATACGTTCAAGCTCGGTCATCAAATCAGCTCCTTTCCCACGAGGTATATTATACCACAAAATAAAAAGAGTTGCCCGAAGACAACTCTATTTAAGCAATATTACTGATTTTCCTTAGCTACTTCTACCATCTTGGCAAATGCATTAGCATCGTTGATAGCCAGATCAGCCAACATCTTGCGGTTTACCTCTACACCAGCCTTGGTAAGACCAGCAATCAGACGGCTGTAGGAAATACCATTGGTACGGGCAGCTGCGTTGATACGAGCAATCCAGAGACGACGGAAAACGCCCTTCTTAGCCCGACGGTCACGACGAGCGTAGTAGAGAGCCTTCATAACAGTCTCATTAGCCTTCTTAAACTGCTTGCTCTTGGAACCCTTGTAGCCCTTTGCTAACTTTAAAATCTTATTATGACGTCTATGTGCAGTCACGCCGCTTTTAACTCTTGGCATGTTCTTTTCCTCCTAAATGTATATCAATTATTTGTTATTAATTAAGCGTATGGGAGACACTTCATTGCACGCTTCTTATCAGCAGCTACAATCAAAGTTGCCTTACGCAGATTACGCTTACGCTTTGGAGACTTCTTCTCCAGGATATGGCTCTTATAAGCCTTGTTTCTTCTGAGTTCGCCACTACCAGTTACAGTAAAGCGCTTTGCAGCTGCTCTACGAGTTTTCATTTTCTGCATTACTGTTTTCCTCCTTTAGTTTGAGCCTTAGGGGCTAAAATCATAATCATATTTCTACCTTCAAGTTTAGCATCCCGTTCAACGGTTACTGAATCCTTCAGCGCATCAGCAAACTTGGTGAGAATTTCCTTACCAAGCTCTGGGTGAGACATCTCACGGCCACGGAACATAATAGTAACCTTGACCTTATCCCCATCAGCCAAAAAACGCGTTGCATTCTTCAACTTGACGTCAAAATCATGTTGTTCAATGTTTGGACGAAGCTTTACTTCCTTAATGGAAATAACCTTCTGCTTCTTGCGGGCTTCTTTCTCCCGCTTCTGCTTCTCATATCTATACTTACCGTAATCCATGATACGGCACACAGGTGGTTTTGCCTTTGGCGCAATCTCGACCAAATCAAGATGCTGCTCCATTGCCATATCCAAAGCGTCCTTCACCTGCATTACACCCAATGACTGTCCTTCAGCATCAGTCACGCGGATTTCCCCGCCACGAACCCGAATTTCTTCGTTGATTCTCTCTGTTTCCTTACTAATAAAAAACACCTCCTGTGCGTTATTATAAAATAAAAAATAAAGGGCGACGTACTGCCACCCTTTACAAATAATTATCTGTATCAAACCCGTCTGACCTAATCAGCAGGTGAGAAGCGGTGGCTTCTACTTCATTCACGGTGAATATGATACCATGCCAAAAGCCACCTGTCAACAAATAATTAAATATTTTTATCAATACTCAGCGGACTTGGTAGAAATCTTCTCCTGAAGGAGAGCGATAAACTCATCCACCTTCATGGTTCTGGTTTCCTTCTGACCATGGCAACGTACATTTACAGTGCCATCAGCCACTTCCTGATCACCTACAACCAACAGATAAGGAATCTTCTTTACCTGTCCCTCACGCATCTTGTAGCCAACCTTCTCATTGCGGTCATCTACCTCTACCCGATAACCCATATCGAACATTTTCTTTTTCAGCTCAAAGGCATAATCCATATGTTTATCGGTAATAGGGAGAATCTTGGCCTGAACCGGAGCCAGCCAGGTTGGAAAGGCACCGGCATAGTTTTCGATAAGAATACCAATAAAGCGTTCAATGGATCCGTATACTACCCGGTGAATCATAACTGGGCGATGCTTCTGACCATCCTCGCCAATATAGGTCAAGTCAAACTTCTCCGGCAGCTGCATATCCAACTGAATGGTACCGCACTGCCAGGTACGGCCAATAGAATCCTTCAAATGGAAGTCAATCTTCGGACCATAGAAGGCACCATCACCTTCGTTGACAATATACTCCAATCCACGATGATCCAGGGCATTCTTCAGGCCATTGGTAGCCAGCTCCCACATTTCATCGGAGCCCATGGAATCCTCCGGGCGAGTGGACAATTCTGCATGATAGGTCAAGCCAAAGGTGCTGTACACCTCATCAAAGAGGTCAATAACCTTCTGGATTTCGCCCTCTATCTGCTCCGGAGTCATGAAGATATGGGCATCATCCTGGGTGAAATTACGAACCCGGAAGAGACCATGCAGGGCACCGGACAGCTCATGACGATGAACCAAACCAAGCTCACCAGCCCGCAGTGGCAAATCACGATAGCTGTGCTGCTGGGTCTTATATACAATCATACCGCCTGGGCAATTCATAGGCTTAACAGCATAGTCTTCCCCATCGATTTCCGTGAAATACATATTCTCTTTATAATGTGCCCAGTGGCCGGACCGCTCCCACAGCTGACGGTTCAAAATCATCGGAGTCTTGATTTCCTGATAACCATACCGACGATGAACCTCCCGCCAGTAGTTAATCAGCTCATTGCGGATAACCATACCATTTGGATGGAAGAATGGGAAGCCTGGGCCCTCCTCATGAATACTGAAGAGATCCAGCTCCTTGCCCAGCTTACGATGATCACGCTTGGCAGCCTCCTCCAGCATATGGAGATAAGCATCCAGCTCATCCTTTTTCTCAAAGGCAGTACCATATACACGCTGCAGCATCTTGTTGTTTACATCACCACGCCAGTAAGCACCAGCTACGCTCTGCAGCTTAATGGCCTTTACCTTGCCAGTGGAAATAACATGAGGGCCAGCACAAAGGTCAGTAAATTCACCCTGGGTATACAGGGAAATAGTAGCATCCTCTGGCAGGTCGTTAATGAGCTCCACCTTGTAGCTCTCGCCAGCTGCCTTGAACATATCCAAAGCCTCCTGACGGCTTACTTCCTTACGCTCCAGCTTCAGGTTCTCCTTGACGATTTTGTTCATCTCTTTTTCAATATCCTTGAGGTCTTCCTCAGTGAGACGCTTTTCCATGTCAATGTCATAGTAGAAGCCATTATCAATAGCCGGGCCAATAGCCAGCTGTACATTCTCAGACTTATAGAGTCTCTTGATAGCCTGGGCCAGAATATGGGACCCAGTATGACGCAATGCCCAACGGCCTTCCTCATCCTCAAAGGTCAGGAACTTAATTCTGGCATCCTTATCCAAAACTGTAGTAATATCCTTGGTCTCGCCATCAATGCTGATAGCCAATACCTTCTTAGCCAAACTGTTGCTGATGGACTTTACCAGCTCCAAACCACTGATACCAGCCTCAGCCTCTCGAACTGCCCCATCCGGCATAGTTAATTTAATCATGACTTATACCTCCTAAATAAAAAATACCTCAATCCCACATAGGGACGAGGTATATACTTCGCGGTTCCACCCTGCTTGCCACATCATACAATTACAATGTGACCAACTTTAAATGATGTTAACGGACTCATTCCGGCGACATTTAATGATAATTCATGCCGCAGCTCCGAAGTGGTAATAACAGATTCAATTATAGGACTTCACAGCAACTGTCCCTCTCTGAATAACGAATTTCTGTCATCGTGTCTTCTTCATAACCTTTACGATATCTAAATTACTGTCTCATTATAACGCAATTGTTCAAATTTTTCTATTAAAAAATAGAAAAATATTCCAATTAGCGTTTCCCCTAACGGGACTAACTTCGTGTCGCAACGAGGTGGGAGATATGCTCACCACCTGTAGAGGATGAGTATATCTTCCACCGAGTTATATTATTCATACATTATACTGTCAAGTATAACTCGTTATTACTGTCATTGTATTTTTGCCAGTATCTTTGTCAGTGATTATTATCTATCAGCGGCTGGCAACCTGAAGGTCACTATTTTCCTTATTCATAACCGGTATCTGTAATTTCCGCCCTGCTTTCATGTCCCGATCACTTTTAATGTCATTTATCTCAATGATAGCCTCAGTCAACTCCTGAAGGCGTTCCTGATCATCTGTGTAACGGCTGGCAATATTCTCCACGCTGTCACCATAGTGAACTATTACAGTATCAAATTCCGAACATCTCAGGTAAGAATTGGTAAGATTAAGTGGAGAAAGAACTGCCAAAAGCATTACAACCGCAATAATAACCTTTTTCATAATGACAACACCCCTTAAACTAGAAAATAAGTTCTCAAAACATTCGTTTTGTTTATGCTAACATAGAATTTATGTTCTGTCAATATAATTCCAAACAAATTTTCGTTATTTTTTATTGATTTTATTTTTTCTTTTTGATACAGTATTGCTAGCAAGAAAACTGTTAAAAGGAGGTTCCTATGGTAGTTCATGGAGCCGTTATCATTGAGCAGGGGGTAACCTTTGCCATTATCTCTGTAAAACAAACTGTTACCCAATACACTGTTCGAATGACAAAATTTCGTCAGGCCATCGCGCCGTACTTTCCCAATATGCCCATAATTCTCATGTCCCAGGATAAGAATGGAAATCCTCATTACTATGGTCGCAAGGATGTAGTGGATTTTTTAAAAACTGTCCCGCTTGATCGGATTCCGTGGAAAGTATATCATATCTACTAGAAATAAAAAGAGAGAGCTGGTAAAAAAAATTACCAACTCTCTTTTTATTATTTATGCCTTTCTTGATAGGTTGGCGAATCCTCCAAATTCATCTTGCCAGTGCCATCCACCAGCTGACACAATCCACCGTCACCTATATTCAACAAGCCCAATTCCTGAAACACCTTTAACCCCTGTTCCACTGTCTCAGCGGATGAATGCTTGCCGTTCAACCGCATCCGAACGGACAACCAGGATGCATCATCATAAACCGGTTTATTGTTATCCCGACAATCCCGTAAAAAGAGATACAGCTCCTTTAGGAAATCCCGGTCAAGGGCCACCATTTCTTCGTTGCCCAACGGCTTATCCAGGCTTTTTATCATACATTGGAGCTTTTTATCGCCATTCCATTCATTGATATTTACTTCATAAACAATATCCAATGGTTGAGCATCTACCTTGGCAACACACTCTCCCATATT
Organism: uncultured Anaerovibrio sp.; assembly: GCA_902785445.1. Lineage (GTDB taxonomy): Bacteria > Bacillota > Negativicutes > Selenomonadales > Selenomonadaceae > Anaerovibrio. The sequence continues at coordinate 198 of CACZYN010000121.1, read as the reverse complement.
AAAGGCCACAGCTCCTACAGACCGATTAGCCCCATCAACTATGCTGAACCGCAGATGTCGGTTCTCCGTGCCCATACATGAAGCGTAGGCTCCCCTTACTCCCCGACAGCCAAACAAAGGGCTCTCATTTTTCATGCCGCAAGGCTGCAACAGGGATAACTCCTCCGCCATATCCATGGTCATTTCCAAAGGAGATAT
>CACZYN010000120.1 GCA_902785445.1 uncultured Anaerovibrio sp. | reverse complement strand
CCTCCTCATCAATATAGAGTTCATCTTCCACTTCAACTGGTGCGAAGAAATCCTCTAATTTTTTAATGATCCCCACAATGCTCGCCCTCCATCGAATAATTTCTTAAAATAAATGAATGGTATAAAAACAAAAAATAAATATAATAAACACTACTGGTTGGTTCTTATTATATTCGCTATCAGCAGGTTTTGTCCTGCTGATTCGCGAATTTTTTTGATTTTTTTCTAAAAATGAAACGAAGGTCCTAAAAAATTACCAATTTCCGGTATATTTAGCCATTTTTACGAGCATTTTTACTAGCACGTCCACGAGCAACTTTGTCCAAAACCGCCTTCCGGAGACGAATGCTCTCTGGAGTAACCTCTACTAACTCATCATCATTGATATATTCCAAGGCCTGCTCCAAGCTTAAAATACGTGGTGGCACCAGTCTAATTGCCTCATCAGATGCCGAAGTACGCATATTGGAAACATGCTTAGCCTTGCATGGGTTAATATCCATATCAATTTCCCGAGTATTTTCACCAACAATCATACCTTCATAAACAGCCTGACCAGGAGAAATGAACATTGTTCCTCTATCCTGCAGATTATAAATACCATAGCCTGTGGTTTCACCCTGCTCGAAGGCTACCAAAGAACCACGGGTACGACCTGGAATATCGCCCTTATAAGGTACATAACCGGAGAAAACATGGTTCATAATACCATTACCCTTGGTGTTGGTCAAAAGCTCGCTTCTAAAGCCGATCAAACCACGGGCTGGAATCAGGAATTCCATACGCATATAGCCAGAAACCTCGGTCATATTGGCCAACTCAGCCTTACGGGTACCAAGGGATTCCATAACAGTACCCATATATTCCTGTGGAACCTCTATGGTCAAATTCTCCATTGGCTCGCATTTCTGACCATTAATTGTCTTGTAAACAACCTCAGGTTTACCTACCTGAAGCTCATAACCTTCCCGACGCATGGTTTCAATAAGAATGGACAAATGCAACTCACCACGGCCGGATACCTTAAATACATCAGCAGAATCTGTTTCCTCTACCCGCAGGGACACATTGGTCTCAACTTCCTTGAAAAGACGATCCCGCAAATGACGAGAGGTAACAAACTGGCCCTCCCGCCCAGCAAATGGACTGGTATTAACGCCAAAGGTCATGGACAGGGTTGGTTCATCAATATTAATGCTAGGCAAAGCCTCAGGATTTTCTGCATCGGCAACAGTATAACCAATGCTTACATTACCAAGACCAGTGAGGCATACGATTTCACCCATGGATGCCTCAGACACCTCTACCCGGTTCAGGCCCTGATAAGTATATACCTTACCAATTTTAGCCTTGGTCTCAGAATCTCCATCCAGAAGAACCACTGCCTGATTTGGCTTTACAGTACCGCGGATAATACGGCCTACTGCCACCTTACCAACGTATTCATCAGCCTCAAGAGTAGTAACCATCATCTGAAGCGGACCCTCAGCATCCCCATGGGGGCATGGGATTTCCTTAACGATGGTTTCCATCAGTGGAATGAGGTTATCATTATCATCTTCCATGTTATACTTAGCCACACCATCACGGGCAGTAGCATAAATACAAGGGAAATCCAACTGCTCATCATCAGCATCCAGCTCCATGAACAGCTCCAAAACCTCATCATATACATCATCAACCCGCTGATCCGGCCGATCAATTTTGTTAATAACAACGATAGGCTTCAACCCCTGCTCCAAAGCTTTACGCAATACGTATTTGGTCTGAGGCATTGGACCTTCAAAGGCATCTACCAGAAGCAGCACGCCATCAACCATGTTCAATACGCGCTCAACCTCGCCGCCAAAATCAGCATGGCCCGGGGTATCAACGATATTGATCTTAGTCCCCTCATACATGATAGCTGTATTTTTGGAGAGAATTGTAATACCACGCTCACGCTCCAAGTCACCGGAGTCCATTACTCGCTCCGCAACCTGTTCATTGGAACGGAAAATATGGCTCTGCTGCAGCATAGCATCCACCAGGGTAGTCTTACCATGGTCAACGTGCGCAATTATAGCAATATTTCTCAAGTTTTCATTCATACTCATAGTATTAAAATTCCTCCCATTACATTAAAAAAGGAGTCCTACGCTCCTTTTTATAACCACATCTTAATTTTCAGCATACTTATATTATTATAGTGGTTTTACAATGTCAATCGTTTTTTCTATAATTATTTCCTATTATTTCCAATGATAAACAACATTCTTATATGTAGTATTCTTCATAGCCTGTTATTTTTCTTATAAAACTGTTATAATTTAGTACAGAAGACTTTCAGAATTCCAGGAGGATCTTATGGAAGGGATTTATTTATTTGCCTTAGTATGGATTTTATTAAACACATACACTATGTATCACGTATTGTTTAAGAAAAATAGAGAAGAAGATCGGGACGAGCTTCGCAGCGAGCTAATCGAAATGTGCCGCATGATTTCCCCATCCAGTGTGGGCTCCTCCATGCTAGTACTGTATGTGATTTTGCTTCTCTTCGACCTGGCAGGTTTTTATTTGACCTATACCTATGCGTATACTGCAGAAAATCACTATTACCTTCGTATTCTGCTATTCCTGGTATTTGTTCTTTTTTTCATCGTGGAACAGATTTTGTCCTTGCGGCAAACCTTAAAAATATCTGCAGCATTAAAAATCCCTAATATAAAGGACGATGTTTTAAAACGCTTCATCCGTATGACCGATCGGGATATGGATTTAGTAAGCACCCTTTCCTCTGTAGCCAAATTTGTGGCAGCACTGCAGCTTGTGTTATATACAATTTTAGTAACCGGACAATAATTTAATCAAATTAAAGTGGCCATAGGAAGCATCTCTCCTATGACCACTTTTTTTATGACTGGATCCACAGCCGCTGATATTTTTCCAGCTGGCGCATGGTGTGTATGATGATATTTTGTGCCAAAAGAGGTGATTTCTTCAAGGTTTCCAGCAAGGTTACATACGGCACCACAAGTATGGTTGCCTGCTCAGTAATTACCTCTGCCGAAACCCGTACCTTCCGCTTTGGCAGCAGAACGCATTCATTTATCCAGCTGTTTTCCTTTAAAATATCCAAGGTATTGTACCAGCCATCACCGGTTTCAATACTACGGGCCACTTTTCCTTGCAGAACAAATACCACCTGATTCTCCACATCCTGCTCGGAAATACGATCCCCCTCAAACTTGGTATATAATTTGGCATCCCGCATAAACAACTGAATAATTCCCTGCTCGCATTCCTGGAACAAGCCTATTCTGGACAAAGCATCCTGAATGATGGACCGAGGATCCTCCTTTTGGTTAACCAACTGATCCAGTACTGCTTCCCAATGTTTACCCAAGCGTTCCATGAATTTTTCGTATGGTTCATTCCAATCCGTTAGCATCTTCTGCAAAACCAACAGATAATGTTTCATCAGCACGACAACATCCTGCTGCGGATAAACCTCACTATTGTAATGAACCGACAGAACAACCTGATTGTCATCATTGCGGAAGGACACTTCCATTAAAGCATCCCGTACATCCCAATATTTCTGGGTGACAACTTTACCATCGCTTGCACCGATTATGTCCGCATAAGATTTGGACTCGGCAAAAAAATCATAGAAATTCAGATAATGATCAAAATCTTCCGCCTGTTGTCCCATCAAATTCATAATATCTTCCCGCCCCAAAGTGGCATAAGGTTGCGATATTACAAACTGCTTAAAGGCCTTTATTATTAAATCCTTTACCGTAGGGTTGCCATCCACCTGAAGCCGAACCGGCACAAGGCTTTGAGCCCCAGGATTACCATCCTGCTTTTTCTTTTGGGGAACAAGAACACAAAAACTGATATTAGTTTGCTTATTGCATTGTTGAAGTAGAAAGCCCCATGCTGTCTGCAAAATGGACATAAGCATTATCTTGTTGGATTCAGCCTTGATTTTAAGATCCGAAAGAATATCCCGTGGCACATGAGTCAAATAATTTTCCTCACTATATTTTTTACGGGAAAAGTTACCCTTCCCATGGGGAACCTTGGCCGGTGCCGGCATGTCCACCAGCAACTTGGACCAATAATCCTTTATAGGCCCGGACATTGCCCCGGCCCCCACCCGGATATTGGCCATAATACTGGAAATATCTGGTGGCTCAGGAATATTTAAGGCAGCCCGAAAAATCTTTTTAAAGTCAAAATTCTGAGAAAGGGCTTCCACCGCTGTAATGATAATAGCATACTCATCCTCGGCAGTATTATATACGGAAAAACGGGCTAATTGTCCCCGCAGCAGATCAAAGCCTAAGCGGATTTCCGCTTCCATACTTTTCCTGAGCTCAGCATCCACTTCATCCTTGTCCAAGGATTTCAGGTTATGATAACCAATCTCCAATGGAGTATTGCGCTTATTCATAACCACCGCCAAAAAGCGGTCTTCCACCAGAACGTAATTGGTCCGCAAAGCATCCTCAGTATCAAAGGCCCGGTCCACTGCCACATTAAATTTTAGGGGCAGGAGCTTGCCGGTCAATTTATACAAGGTCTGTAATACCGAAGCTGCCGGATGGGCTACATCCTTCTTGCTGAAGGTACCCGCCTCCGCCGTAGTGAGCTCCCGTACATATTTAATCTTGTTGGCTAACACATCACCCCGAGCACCATATTGCATCTCGATGGCCGCTTTATCTGCCAAGGGCAGGTCCACAAATTTTGTATTATCCCCCATCGTCCGTTATCCTCCCCTGTCAGTTAATGTGTCATTTTGCCATTATAGATAAGGGCCAGCATGGTCATATCATCCGATTGTTCTGCCGTGCCAACATAATCATTTAGCACTTGCTTCAGGTCTTTCAGTAATTGCTTAACACTCTTTTCTTGAACGTTGGCATTGTTTAATGCCTCCAGAAGTCTTTCCTCACCAAAAAGTTCCTTATTCTCATTCAGTGCCTCGGTAATGCCATCAGTATACAGCACCAGACGGTCGTCCTTATCAAGAGTCAATTCCTGTTCCACAAAATCGATGCCATCCATTCCGCCCATTACAAAATTACGCTCAACGGAAATATATTCAAATTTATTGTCCTTCGCCCGATAAATTAACGGTGGATTATGACCAGCATTAACAAAGCTAAACCGACCAGTATTAAGATTTAATACCCCCATAAAGACCGTCACAAACATCATGGCATCATTGTTTTGACACAGCTGATCATTGGTTCGGGCCATAACATTGGCCAAATCCTCCACATGCTCCATGGCCAAAGCCGAGTTCTTCAGCAATGTTTTGGCAATAACCATGAACAAGGCCGCCGGCACTCCCTTACCGGACACATCTGCAATGGTTACCATCAGGTGTTCATCATCCAGCATATAAAAATCGTAGAAGTCGCCCCCTACCTCTTTGGCGGCCTGCATGGAGGCGTATATATCAAATTCCTCATGCTCCGGCGCAAAGGGGAATATATGTGGCAGCATGCTTTCCTGTATGTCAGTGGCCACCGCCAGCTCCGTGGCTATATGCTCCTTTTCCATAGTAACCTTTGTAAGATTAGCAATATGAATTTGCAGCTCATCAGTCATGGAATTAAAGGCGTTAGCCAGCTTTTCCAGCTCATCTCCCGTAGGCAAGGAAATCTTCTTTTCCAGGTTGCCCGCCGCTATTTCGTCCACACCATTGGTTAACTCCTTTATCGGCTCTACAAATTTTCCCGTAAGCCAGGAGCTGAGATGATACAGCAATACCAAAACCGACCACAAACAGATAATTGCCACCAACATAAACTGAATGGCTTTATTATTCATCAAATCACGAAAATCATCTATGCGGCCAATAACATTTTGCTTGGCCTCTACTGCCGGTTTCAAAACCTCTTTCTTGGCAATGAGAGTGCC
>CACZYN010000119.1 GCA_902785445.1 uncultured Anaerovibrio sp. | reverse complement strand
TTCTGAAAATCGATCATATGCTGATGGCGCTGCCGGGTGCGTCGATGGACAGCATCAGGGCAATGGCAACAGCACCTGCAAAGAAGCCTACGCTTACTTTGCATACCAACAACAGTGCAAGAGCTAGTGAGCTGAAGATTAAGATCTTTATGCCACAGCGTTTTGACGATGTTCGGGAGATCGCTGATGTCCTGAAGTCAAAAAATGCAGCTGTAGTAAACTATGAGCGGGTAGAATTGCCTGAGCAGCAGCGCATCTGTGATTTCTTGAACGGTGTATGCTATGTTCAAGAAGGTTTCCTGCATCGTATCTCCAACACCATGGTGATTTATGCACCAAAGGGCGTTGAGATTGATGAAATGAAATCTGTAGGCGCTGTATTGTAATTTATAGTGTTTCTGGGGAACTGTTGTAAATACAACAGTTCCTTTGGTGTGTTTTATTTTCTTTTGTATATGTTTTATTGACAAGGGGTAATATATTTATTAAAATATTGTAGTAATTTTTAGTGAGTGCCTTACGGCACTCATATTTGTTGAGAAAAGGAGTTTTTTAGCAATGGCAAACAAGAGTGTACTTCTCACAGAGGGCGGTTTGAACGAATTACGGGAAAAACTGAATTATTTAAAAAGTGTCAGAAGACTTGAGGTGGCTGATCGCTTAAAAGCCGCTATCGCTTTGGGAGACCTTTCTGAGAACTCCGAGTATGATGATGCTAAGAACGAACAATCCTTTCTTGAGGGCGAAATTGCCGAATTGGAGGAGAAAATTCGTAATGCTAAGATCATTGACGATAATACCGATTCTGATGTGGTAAATCTCGGTTCCAAGGTTGTGTTGAAGGACCTGGAGTTCGATGAGACTGAGGAGTACAAACTCGTAGGTTCCACTGAGGCTGATCCTGATAAGGGTAAAATTTCCAATGAGTCCCCAGTAGGTGCAGCTATTACCGGTAAGGTTGCCGGAGAAATCGTTGAAGTTCATGTAGGCGAGAATATCATTAAGTATCAGATTGTTGAAATTAAGCGTTAATTGATTGGGAGATAGAGAAAGTGGCAGATAATAATCAGAATACTCCTGTTCAGGAGGATATGAACGAATTGCTGAAGGTTCGTCGCGATAAGCTGGAAGCCTTCAGAAATATGGGAGTGGCTCCATTTGGTCACCGTTTTGAGGTTTCACATCACAATGCCAGAATTTTAGAGCAGTATGATAATTTGCAGGGTGATGATGAAAGTGAGGAAGAAGTATCCATTGCCGGTCGTTTGATGGCTATTCGTGGTCATGGTAAGGCCAGCTTCTCTGTGTTGATGGATCGTACCTGCCGTATTCAGATATATTTTAAGCTGGATGTGTTGGGTGAAGAAAAGTATAAGCAGTTTAAGTTACTTGATATCGGTGACATTATTGGCGTAAAGGGCCATGTGTTCAGAACCCATCGCGGGGAGCTGACTGTTCGCGTGGAAGATTTTGACCTCTTATCTAAATCTTTACGTCCATTGCCAGAAAAATTCCACGGACTTACCGATACGGAAATTCGTTATCGTCAGCGTTATGTTGATTTGATTATGAATCCTGAGGTTATGGATACCTTTATCGCCCGGACCAATATTATTAAGTCCATTAGAAATTATTTGGATTCCCGTGATTACTTGGAGGTTGAGACTCCTGTACTGGGTACTATTGCCGGTGGTGCTGCTGCTCGGCCGTTTATTACCCATCACAATACTTTGGACTTGGATATGTACCTTCGTATTGCAACAGAGCTCAATTTAAAGCGTCTGATTGTCGGTGGTATGGAGCGGGTATACGAAATTGGTCGTGTATTCCGCAATGAGGGTATGGATGTCCGTCATAATCCGGAGTTTACCACTATTGAAATTTATCAGGCTTATGCCGATTATAATGATCTTATGGACATTACTGAGGGCATTGTCCGTGATGCGGCTATGGCAGTTTGCGGCAGCCTCCAGGTGGATTATCAGGGCACAACCATTGATTACTCCAGCTTCAAGCGTATCAGTATGAATGATGCGGTAAAGGAAGCAACTGGTAAAGATTTCATGAGCTGTGAGACTGTTGAGGAAGCTCGTGCTATGGCCGATGAAATCGGTGTTCCTTATGAGAAGCGCTTTGGCATTGGTGGTATTTTGAATGCTGCTTTTGAGGAGAAGGTTGAGGATACTTTGATTCAGCCTACCTTTATTACCGGTCATCCAACTGAAATATCTCCACTTGCTAAGCGTAATCCTGATGATCCGCGTATCACTGATCGGTTTGAGTGCTTCGTATATGGCCGTGAGTTGGCTAATGGCTTTACCGAGCTTAATGACCCTATTGATCAGGAAGGCCGTTTCTTAGACCAGCTGAAGGCCAGAGAGGATGGCGACGATGAGGCCCATATGATGGACCGTGACTTTATCGTGGCTTTGGAATATGGTTTGCCACCTACAGGTGGTTTGGGCATTGGTGTGGATCGTTTGGTAATGTTCCTTACGGATAGTGCATCCATTCGCGATGTTCTTTTGTTCCCGACAATGAAGCCTATTGCCGAATAATTTGTTTTAAAACCAAAAGATCGCCTTATGGCGGTCTTTTTTTATTTTTACAAAGGTTTAATAGTTCATTTACCTGCAGAAATGTGTTATAATATCCATATCTTTTTATGAAGTAAAGTGCAAAAGAATGAAAGTATTATATATTAGGTGGTGTATATATGGTTAATCCAAAGCTTAAGGATGATTTGAATGATCAGCTTTGCGAAGCAGTTTTGCAGCTTAAAACTGTGGAGGAATGTTATCAGTTCTTTGAGGATATTTGCACTATTAGCGAATTAAAAGCCATGAGTCAGCGGCTTGAGGTGGCCAGAATGCTTAAAGATCGCCATACCTATGACGATATTGTAAGCCGCACTGGAGCCAGTACGGCCACAATAAGCCGGGTAAAGCGGTGCCTTAACTATGGTGCTGATGGGTACGCTTTGGTGTTTGATCGTTTACCTAATAAGGAATAACATAGTGTGTTGTGGATGTGAAAGGGTATTATGGATAATAGAGAAAAAGCCTGGGAAATTCCCTATGGTACACGGGATTTTTTACCACAGGAGGCGGCAGAGAAGCGGGCTATAGAAACGGCGATTGCCAAGCAGTTTAATGTGTGGGGATATGATGAAATTGTTACGCCAACAGTAGAGCTTTTAGATACTCTTACGGCGGTAAGCGGCAGTGACCTGGAACCCCATATGTTTAAGCTGTTTGATAAAAACAACCGCACATTAGCTTTACGGTATGAAATGACTACTCCTATTGCCAGGGTGGCGGCTAGCCGTATGAAGGAAGAAAAATTGCCACTGAAATTGTCGTATATAAGCAGTGTATTTCGTTATGAGCAAACCCAGACAGGTCGGCAGTGTGAATTTCATCAGGCTGGTGTAGAACTGTTGGGCAGTGATAAGGCAGCGGCAGATGCAGAGGTTATTGCCTTGGCCGTTAGTGTAATGAAAGAGGCTGGCCTGAATGATTTCATTATTTGTCTCGGTCAGGTCGATTTTATTAACGGTTTGATGAAGGAATGCGGTATTCAGTCCCGGGATAAGAACAAGATACGGGAAGCTATAGAAAAGCGGGATCTGGTAGGTCTTAATGCCATAGTTGATAAAGCGGAGTTATCTTCGGAGGCCAAGGCAAAGGTTAAGGAAATACCTTTACTCCATGGTGGAAAGGATATTTTAAAGAAGGCCTATTCCATGATAAACAATGAGCAATCCAAGAAAGCATTGGACAACCTTTCCGAGATTTATAATTTGTTGGAGGCTTATGAAGCTGCAGAGTATATTACCTTTGATTTAGGTGTGATACGGGATTTCAGTTATTACACCGGTATGGTTTTTGAGGCATATACACCTGGCTTGGGATACCCTTTGTGTGGTGGTGGCCGCTATGACAATATGCTTACCGATTTTGGTCGGGAGCTTTCCGCTACTGGATTCGGTATTGGCATAGAGCGTATAATGTTGGCCTTGGAGCGTCATGGCTTGAAAAAGGTCAAAAATCAGCGGGACGTATATGTAGCTTTTGCTACGGGAAAAGAAGCGGAAGCAATAAAAGCTGTGCAAAAGCTTCGTCAGGCCGGAGAAGCCTGTGAACTGGCACTGGGACCATCTACGGAACCGGAGGCGGAAGATTATCGTAGGGAAAAAGGTTATCAGCAGCTGATATTTATCAAAAATGAGTAACAGAGTATTGCAATTTTTTCGGGGAATATTTGCCCAAGGCCCCGATATTAACGAACAGAATATGATTAATGACCTGCTGCCCCCAAAGGCGCAGCAGGCCTTTTATTCCATGACTTTAGCTGACCAGCGTCATTCTCTGAATGTACTGGAATCAGCATCGCAATTGGTTCAAGACGAAAGTCAGTATGATAGTATTGCTCTCTTGAAACGTTGCTGCTTGTTGCACGATATTGGTCGAGGCCCTCATATGGGAAGCTTTAAAAAAGCCTTGGCTGTATTGCTGGACAAGTATTTTCACAGTTGGGCGCAAAAAAAGGGGCAGGTTTCAGGAGAAGCTTTTTATCAGGATATACTTTATAGATATTATAATCATCCCCAAATTAGCAGCGAAATGTTGCGGGCTATGGGGCTGCAGCAGGAGGCAAACATTGTATTGAGGCATCATACTGGTGATATATCGAGATTATCAGATATGGAAAGCACTGTTCTCGATTTACTTATGAAAGCAGATGAAATAAATTAAAAAAACTTGCAGGAATTATCATAGTTTTATAGAATAATAAAGCTGTGATATTGTGTGAGGAGAAAGAGGCGGAGTAAGTAATGCGCTATGAAGCAGTAATTTTTGATCTAGATGGTACATTAATTAATTCTATTGAAGACTTGGCAGATAGCTGTAATGATATGTTAATTGCTTATGATTTGCCAACTCATGATGTGGAAGAATATAAATATTTTGTTGGCAATGGTGTAAGAAAACTGGTTGAGAGGGCCTTGCCGGCTGATAAGGCAGCGGATAAGGCGTTTTGTGAAAAGGCCTTGGAGAAGTTTAAGGCACTTTATAATGGCAATGTGTTGAATAAAACCAGGGCATATAGTGGAATCCGGGAGACTTTGTTAAAGCTGATTGAAAAGGAAGTCCCAATGGCTGTTTGTACCAATAAGCCAATGGATGCTGCCAAGACCATAATAAGTATTTTGTTTGAACCGGATACATTTAAGGTTGTCATGGGGGATCGCCCAGGATATCCTCGCAAGCCTGATCCATATACCTGCTTGGAAATCTGCAAGGAAATAGGTGTAGAGCCAGATAAGGTTGTATACTTAGGTGACAGCGGTGTGGATATGCAGACGGCCGTCAGTGCCGGATTTTTGCCGGTAGGAGCCCGTTGGGGATTCCGTAAGGATGATGAGCTGTTGGAAAACGGAGCAGAGCTCCTGTTGGATAAGCCAACGGATTTGCTCTTCAAGGTTCAGTTTAAAAAGAAAGAAAATTAATTTTTTGGCGTCAGCTATATGCGGTTTGTAGTGATTAATATTGAACGATTACAAACAGCTTGTAGGTTGGCGCTTTCTCAATTTTACAGGAGGAAACAAAATGGCAAAATTGCCGGTGGAGCAGGGAAAACAATATAATTTGACCATAAACAGCTTAGGCACCAGTGGGGAAGGCGTAGGGCGCATAGAAGGCTTTACTGTCTTTGTGGAGGGCGGTTTGCCCCATGAAGAACTGACGGTAAAAATTACAGAGGTAAAAAAGAGTTACGCTACCGGGCAGTTGGTGAAGATAGTTAAAGCCAGTCCTGATCGGGTGGAACCTGCCTGTGGTATTTATAAGGAGTGCGGTGGCTGTCAGTTGCAGCACATGTCTTACGAGGCGCAGTTAAAGGCCAAACAGCAGCAGGTAAAGGATGCCATGGAGCGAATTCTCGGATGAACCGTGGAATTACCGCAACAAGGTTGCTTTTCCAGTAGGTAGGGAAAAAGGAAAGACGATTATTGGCTGTTTTGCCAAAGGCACCCATAGGATAATTGATGCCTCGGACTGTCTTATTCAGGATAAGCTGAATAACGAGGCTATTTGTGCTGTTCGGGAAGTTATTGATAAGCTAGGTATACCAGCTTACAATGAGGATCGTCATACTGGTGTAATGAGACATGTTGTGGCCAGAACCGGTAAAAAAGGCCAATTAATGGTGGTGCTGGTTACTGCCACCAAGCAGCTAACCCGTGAAAAGGAAATAATCAAGATGCTTCGCAGCCGTCTGCCTCAGATGGTAAGCCTTCAGCAGAATATCCAGACCTATCGTAATAACGTGATTTTAGGTCGGGAAACGAAGCTTTTATGGGGCAGACCGACAATAAAGGCCCAATTAGGGAAATTTAATTTTAATGTTTCGGCCCGGTCTTTTTCCAGGTCAATACTAAGCAGGCAGAAGTACTGTATGATACAGCTCTGGAGTTTGCCCAGCTTACAGGGAATGAAACAGTAATTGATGCTTATTGTGGCACAGGTACTATAAGTCTTTATTTGGCTCAGAAGGCCCGTAAAGTTTATGGCGTAGAAATAGTAAGCCCGGCCATTAAGGATGCGGAGAAAAATGCCCGTGAAAATAACGTTAAGAACGCTGAATTTATAGTGGGTGATTGTACCAAGGTAATGCCAAGACTTTATAATCAGGGTATCCGCCCTGATGTAATAGTGGTGGACCCACCACGGGCCGGCTGTACAGAAGTGGTATTAAAAACCTTTGCCAATATGAAGCCAAACCGTATTGTATATGTTTCCTGCAATCCTGCAAATCTTGCAAGGGATCTGGAAATATTGGATAAGCTGGGGTACAAGGCTGAAAAAGTCCAGCCAGTGGATATGTTCGTGGCCAGCAGCCACGTTGAGTCGGTAGCATTGATGACCAAGAAA
>CACZYN010000118.1 GCA_902785445.1 uncultured Anaerovibrio sp. | reverse complement strand
AATAATAGAATTTATAGTTTTGCTGTAAAATGGTTGGAGCTGTTTAAAAATCATAAAAACATCTCATATTCATTATTTACCGATCATTTATTTTTAGGGCGGGAACTAGCTGATTTAGGGTTTAAAATGGATAGTGGAGGGGCAATAGCGGAAGCATTTCCAGGCACCAATACCCAATCATTAGATGGTTTAAAATCTGTTATAGATGAAGTGGAAATTATACCATTAGGGAATGCGATTTATTCAATGTGGCGTTATTTTAGAATGGACGAGAATAATTACCAGTGGTTTATTATGGCGTTTACTCGTCTTAGTGAACTTAGTGCTCCTAAGAATTTTGATGAATACTATGACAAATAAAAGGAAGCCACCCACAAACATAGCCCCGGTTCAGGGTTCCGGCAGCGAAAGCTGCCTGCACGATCCTGAACCGGGGCTTTAGGCCAGCAGCACTTGACGAAAACAAGCCTTTCGGCGCAGATTGAGGCTAGTGCTGTTCCCACATGGATGTGCTATGCACTTACTGGATACATATTAAAATGTCACTTCTAGTGAAAAGTTGAATACGACGGAGGTTTGCATAATGATTGGAATTCTGTCTAAAACTTCAGGAAATAGAAGTTTTGTGGCGAGAGGGTTCGAAAAGAGATGGACGATGGATAGTAAAGTAGACTTTGAGTAGACTTTAAGTAGACTTTGAAATACAATTCTCATTAAAAGTGCGTTATCGTTAAATAATCTTTGGCACTATCAAATAGTGAAGAAGATTTTTCTTTTTTTAAGGAAAAAAAATATTATCTGCGTTATAATAAAAATGTGATTGATATGTTGAATTAGAGTGTACAGGTATTTTGGTACACTGGTAGTGGATAGGTGGTTTGTAGGTGAAGACATTAGGATATTTGGGGCCAGCGGGAACCCACAGTGAGGCCGCAGCATTGTATTTGAATGGGCTGTTGCCGGAGAAGTGTGAGCTTGTTCCGTTGCCTAATATTTATGCGGCCATTCAGGCGGTGGAAAAGGGCAAGGTGGATACCTGCCTTGTTCCGGTGGAAAACTCCATTGAGGGTTCCATTAACATCACTTTGGATACCTTGGCTAGCACGGATAGCCTCAAGGTGGTGCGGGAACTTATCTGGGGGGTCCACAACCACTTGATGGGCAGGGATGCCTCTCAAACGGTTACGAAGATACTGTCCCATGCCCAGCCTTTGGCTCAGTGCCGGGAATATTTGCGGAAGAATTATCCTAATGCGGAACTTGATGCAGTGGTCAGCACCGCTGCTGCAGCCGAGCAGGTAGCTGAAAGTCCTGTGGACAGCGGTTGGGCAGCTATTTGTACCGAACGTGCTGGCCTGATGAATGGCTTGGTACCATTGGCTCATAATATTGAGGACCACGATAATAATTCCACTAGATTTTATCAACTGGCACGCAATGATTATGAGGCGGAGCTTCCTCAGGATAAAACTTTGATTATTTGCCAGATTGATGGTAAGGATGCAGGTCGTCTATGTGAGGTACTATTGGAAATGGCCAAACGGGATGTTAACATGACCCGCATAGAGTCCAGACCGGCTCGCACAGGATTAGGGGAGTATATTTTCTTTTTTGATGTGGATGTACCAGATAAAGGGGAAAACCTTGCGGAGGCCATAAGAGCCATAGAGAAAAAGAGTATTTGGCTCAGGAATCCGGGCCGGTTCCCGGTTATAAGTGCTCCAAACAAGCTTGATTAAAGGATTGGGCTTCTAAGATCTATTGGCATGGGGTGATGAAATGAGCGAGGACAAAAGCGTGAAAATTGAGGATCGGGTAATTGAAAGTGCCTTGAAAGACATTATCGATTTTATCGGTTATGTGGATATTTTGGAAAGAAAGCTCTACGTTATTCGTCATGGTTCTTCGGAGGCATCGGAGGACAAGCCGCTGGTTTTTGATTATGACCAGGGGGTTGAAAAGCTCATTCAGATTAATATTTTGGATGAAGACAAAAATGTTTGCCGCAAAATGTTTACCCTGTCCAATGTTATTGATACTGTGGATCGCTATGGAAGCTTTAGTGGCAGCTTTCGGGTGGAGGCGCTTAATAACAACAAGGTCCTGTACAAACGGGTAACCATGCATTATTTGGATCCGGAGGACAAGAATATATTGGTGGCAGTGCAGCACGATTATACGGAAATTGCCAAGGAAGACCGCCAGATGCAGGAAAATATCCGGGGCGCCCTTTTCCATGCCGAGGAAAATAACCGGGCAAAGACCAAATTCCTGGTCAGCATGAACCATGAGCTGCGTACTCCGCTGAATGCCATAGTTGTTTTGGGACAATTGGGGCGCAATCGGGCCTCTGATGTGGATTATCTGAATTATTGCTTTGACAAGATTGATGATTCCTCCAAGATGATGCTGGATATGGTGGATTCCGTTTTGGATATTGTCCATATTGAAAACAACGATATTAGGCTGGACAACGATGTGGTACGCTTCCGCTCATTTATAAATAAAATCGCGGAAAAAGCTAAAATTGAGGCTTATGCCAAGAAGATAAAATTTGATCTTATAATTGATGATCGAATCGCTCAGGGCTTTTCTTTTGACGCCAACCGGCTGGAAAAGGTATTGTGGAATTTATTGTCAAATGCCATAAAATTTACCCAGAGATTTGGTGCTGTGACCATGGAAGTAAAGATGATTTATGACTATTCCGACTGTCAGTCCCTGGAATTTTCCGTCTTGGATACAGGAATTGGTATCAGTGAGGAATTTAAGCCAAAATTATTTGATCCATTTGAGCAGGAGCATACTGAAGGTGCTACAGGCTATGGTGGCGCCGGCCTGGGCTTAGCCATTTGCAAGAATATTATTAAAAGCATGGGTGGCAGCATCGAGTATGAAAGTAAAAAGGGTAAAGGAAGCGTTTTCCGGGTAAATGTTGATTTGGATGTGGCCATTGTGGCACCAGATGATGAAGCTGAAGCCGAACAAAATATTTTCACGGGACGACGGGTGTTGTTGGCGGATGACAACAATGTAAATCTGGAAATTGAGCGGCAGATTTTAGTGGATCAGGGCATGACGGTGGATGTGGCTGAAAATGGCCGTGATGCGGTATCCCAGTATATGTCCAATGCACCGGGAACCTACGATTTGATACTGATGGATGTGCGGATGCCATATATGGATGGGCTTACCGCAACGAAAAAGATTCGTGAGTCCGGTAAATCTGACTGTAAGAAGATACCTATCTTGGCCCTGACCGCTAATGCCTTTGCTGATGATGTGAACAAGTCCTTTGAGTGTGGCATGAATGCCCATATTACCAAGCCTGTGGATGTGGATGACATGTTTAACACCATCAGGCAGGCTATTATGGGGGATTTACCCACACGGGAAAAGTAAGTAATCAAAAAGTGTCTGAAGAATAATCTTCAGACACTTTTATTTTTATAGTTCTTCAATTACTGGTGGGGTGCCATCATTGATGCACTCGGCGGTGATGATGACCTTGCGTTTGGCATCGGAATGAGGAATATCAAACATTATATCCAGCATGGTGTCTTCGATGATGCCCTTCAAGGAGCGGGCACCAGTCTTGCGCTCAATGGCTTTTTTAGCCACTGCCCGCAGTGCCTCCTCCTGGAATTCCAATTCCACATTATCCATTTCCAGCAGTTTTTGGTACTGCTTTACCGGAGCGTTTTTCGGCTCGGTGAGAATGCGCAGCAGGGCGTCCTCATCCAAATTCTCCAGGGTGCAGATAATTGGCAAACGGCCGATTATTTCTGGGATGATACCATATTTCATCAAATCCTCTGGAGTGGTCTGGTGGATTAATTCATCAAACTTTGGCTTTTCATCCTGCCCCTCAATCTTGGCTCCAAAACCGATATTGGCGTCATTTTTTTGCAGGCGCTTGGCAATGACCTTTTCAATACCCACAAAAGCACCGCCCACAATAAAGAGGATGTTTTTGGTATCCACCTTGATGGTTGGAGCCTCTGGGTGTTTGCGCTGGCCCCGGGCGGTAAATTCTACCACATTGCCCTCCAGCATTTTTAACAGGGCCTGCTGCACTCCTTCATGGCCCGGATCAGCGGTGATGGTGTTATTTTCCCCGGATTTACGGGCAATTTTATCAAATTCATCCAGATAGATTATGCCGTGTTCGCAGCGGCTGATGTCCTTGTCGGCAGCGTAATAGAGATTTCTTACGGCCACCTCCACATCGGCTCCTACGAAGCCTGCCTCAGTGAGACTGGAAGCATCGGTTACGGCAAAAGGAATATCCAACATTTTGGCCAAATGGGACAGCAGGGCGGTTTTACCACAGCCGGATGGTCCCAAGATGATTACGTTGGACTTATCAATATCCTCGTCTCCTTCAGGATGTTCAAAGCCGTACTTCATCCGTTTGAAGTGATTATAAATGGCTACGGACAAAACCTTCTTGGCATGATCCTGATTGATGATGTACTGGTCCAGATATTCCTTGACCAAATGGGGCTTTATGCGGCTCAACTCATCGTTGATGGCTTTTTCCGTTTCCTCGTGCTGGCGGACACCCTCGTCTTCCTGATGATCTTCAATAAGATGATAGATATCCTTGATGCAGTTAGCACAGAGGGAAAAACCGGAGCGGGGATCATAAATAGGTATATCATATTGGGTTTTGGCTACTACCTTGCGCTTACAAAAGCTACAGGTAATCGTTGGTGCATTACTATCCATAAGTGTCAACCTTTCTATCAAATAAATCAGTTAAAAGACTTCAAAAATTACTTCTAATATTATGGTAGAAATGTGAAAAAAATTCAAGAATTTTTTATTTATAACATCTTGCATGGGTATTTTGCTTGTGTTATAATATCACAAGTTAGGCGCTGGACGCCTAAAAAAGTTGATTAATTCGGCTTTGCCCCTTTTGGGATGCTAAGTCGGACCAAGTCTTCGCATAGAGGACTTGTAATACGCCCAATATGGGGAAAAGCGAGGTGTATAGAATGAAGGCAGGTATTCATCCAGAATTCCATGAGGCAAAGGTTATTTGCGGTTGCGGCAACACCTTCACTACTGGCTCTACCAAGACTGAGCTGAGAGTTGATGTGTGCTCCAAGTGCCATCCTTTCTTCACTGGTCGTCAGCGCGATATTGCAGCTGGTGGTCGTATTGAGAAGTTCAACAAGCGTTATGCGCAGAAGTAATAACTCAATTATTAATGAGCAGGGCAGCGATGCTCTGCTCATTTGTATATGTAGATGTTTGTTCCGACGCTATGTGTTGGTGACTTAATATAGATGAGGTAAGAAAATGAGTGACAAGATAACGGTAGGCGGTCAGGCCGTCATTGAAGGGGTCATGATGCGGGGGCCTAAGAAAGTTGCCACTGCAGTAAGAACCCCGGAGAAAAAAATTGAAATACAGATAAAGGATGTTAATTCCCTTAGTGAACGGTTTCCTATTTTGAAAAAACCTCTTTTACGGGGCTGCGTTTCTTTGGGAGAGTCTTTGGTAATGGGAATTCGTTCCCTGTCCTATTCCGCCCAGATGGCTGGTGAGGATGATGAGCAGATTTCCGATAAGGAATTGGCGGGAACCATAATATTTGCCTTTGTTTTGGCAGCAATTTTATTTGTGGCTATTCCCACTGGAGCGGCCAAGCTGTTCCATTTCATTACCGAGGATCCGGTATTTTTAAATTTGATGGAGGGCGCGCTGCGCCTGCTGATTTTCCTGGGCTATATTGCAGCTATTTCCGCTATGAAAGACATTCAGCGGGTATTCCAGTATCACGGGGCAGAGCATAAGACTATTGCCTGCTTTGAGGCTGGGGAGGCCTTGACGGTGGAAAATGTCAAAAAGCATACCCGGCTGCATAAACGCTGTGGTACGTCTTTTTTACTTATTGTAATGCTGGTAAGTATTTTCGTTTTTGCCTTCCTGGGCTGGCCGGATTTATGGTTGAGAATACTTAGCCGGGTAGTATTATTGCCGGTGGTGGCGGGGATTTCCTATGAGATTATTAAGCTGTCCGCCAATTCCAGTAATTGCGTTCTGGGCTGGGCCATTAAGCCAGGCTTGTGGCTTCAATACATGACTACCCGGGAGCCGGATGATGATATGATTGAGGTGGCCATCGAGTCGGTGAAGGCCGTATTGCCGGAGGATAAGATACCGGCAGGTACCGGAGAATATCGCCAAAGTGTGGCGGGCGCAACTGAAGCTGTGGCTGTTTGATTAAAGTTTTGGGGAGAATTGATGAATATTTTAGATAAATTACAGG
>CACZYN010000117.1 GCA_902785445.1 uncultured Anaerovibrio sp. | reverse complement strand
TGGGGAAAGAGATTAAACTGTTGAAACACCATGCCGGTACAGGAAAGAATCTCCCGGGATTCCTTTTCCGAAACATATTCCGCTACATTATCCGCGTTATTTTCTACCAATTTCTTATTTTTGATTTCAATTTTTCCCTGGTCAATTTCCTCCAAGCGGTTTATGCACCGCAGCAGAGTGCTTTTGCCGGAACCGGACGGGCCAATAATGGCCATAACCTGTCCCTGTTTCAGTTCCAAATCAATCCCTTTAAGCACCTCTAAGGAACCGAATCTTTTATGAATCCCCGTCAAGCGGAGCATTGTTGCATTATTTGTCGTATTTTCCATAATGGGCCTCCAGCTTTTTAAATCCCCAAGTAAGTACCGCAGTCATGATCAGATAGAACACTGCTGCCACCACGAAAGGTGTCATATCAAATTCCCGTTGTACAATGGTACGGGCCACTCTAAGCAAATCGTTCATGGCCAAGATGTATATCAAAGAGGTGTCCTTTACCAGATTGATAGTTTCGTTACTAACTGGCGGCAGGACATGACGTATCATCTGGGGAATGATGATTCGTTTCATGGTCTGGGCATGTGTAAGCCCCAAGGTTTTGGCGGCCTCATACTGCCCCCGACTAATGGACTGAATTCCTGCCCGGAAAATTTCCGCAAAATAGGCCGCATAATTTAATGTGAAGGCCAATAACGCCGCTGCAATATCCGGCAGCATAATTCCCACCATAGGCAGAGCAAAATACACAAACAGCAACTGAAGCATCAGTGGTGTACCCCGCATCAGCCAAATATAAAATTCCATAAACAAACTCAAGGGTTTTATTGATGAAATCCGACCTAAAGCAGCCAGCAACCCTAAAGGCAGTGAAGCAATCAATGTTATAAAAAATATCTGCAATGTTACCTGGGTACCCTCCAGCATCAGCACCACAGTATTTAGCAAGCTATCCATAAATTTTTGTATTCCCTTCTATTAGTACATTATCATTTTTTCGCTTTACCGTAGAAAAGCGTCAAGCAGTTTATATTGTACAATAAAAAAAGGACTATTGCAATGCAACAGTCCTTTTACAACATCTTTACTTCTTGATGGTAATATCCTTGGCAAACCACTTTTCCGAAATCTTGGCCACGGTGCCGTCAGCCTTCATTTCATCGAAGACTTTCTGCACTTTATCCCGCAGCTCCTGGTTTTCCTTCCGGAAGGCAAAACCAAACTGGCTAACCTCACCGATTACCGTGTCAACAGCGGCAATCTTATCTGGATGCTTGCTGATATAGTAGCGACCAATAATCTCATCGCCAACAACTGCATCAATACGGCCATTTTCCAAATCCATAAAGGCATTGATGAAATCAGGATAGTATTTTACTTCCTTCATGGAAGCCTTCAAATCCTTCTTGCCCTCAAAATATTCTTCGCTGGTGCCACCGCTCTGAGTTCCCACTACTTTACCGGCCAAATCTGCCTCAGAAGCAATCTTGATTTCCTTGCCCTTGGCTACAAACACAATCTGACGGTTATCCATATAAGGATCTGAGAACAACATGTTTTCCTTGCGCTTTTCAGTTATGTCCAGACCATTCCAGAGTACATCTACCCGGCCGCTCTTGAGCTCAGCTTCCTTGGAGTTCCAGTCAATAGCCTTAAACTCCACATCGCATCCCAGGCGCTTGGAAGCTTCTTTAGCCAAATCAATATCAAATCCCACGATTTCATTCTTTTCATCTTTAAAACCCATTGGTGGAAAATTATCATCCAAACCTACAACAATTTTCTTAGGAGCATCCTTCTTGGCTCCATTATTGCCGCAACCGGCCATAGCACCAATGGCTACTACCAGCATCATGCAAATTGCTAAAATCTTTTTCATACCCCAAATTCTCCTTATTTTATAAATTGTTTTTTCAAACTAAGTGTATTATACTTTAACTCGTTAATACTTGACAAGAAAAAAATGTTAAAATTTTATTGTATCCTTTCGGACTTTAGTCCTCTTTTTATATAAAACCCTGCATCAAGTAGGAAATTACCACTACAGTGTAGAATAAAGTCATGATTAAATCTCTAATCAGGGGAGGGCTTGTATGTGAAATCACTTAGTATTGATGAATTAGAGCCGGGAATGGAGCTGGCTCGTACTATATTAAACGAAGATATGGTGGTTGTTCTTTCTGAGAATACCATGTTGACCAAGGCTCATATCACCAGACTGAAATTCCTGGATGTGCCGTTCGTGTACGTAAAGGACGAATATGAGCTTAGTGCCAATTATCAGAATGTTATGGCCATGTTCAACCGCAGCAATGCTTTTGCATCCCAGTATCGGGAAGTTGTGCATGAAGTTACGGATATTTTTGAAGCCACAGTAAAAACCAATGCGATACCTACCGAGAAAACCAAGGCTCTAATCAAGGAAGATTTGTACCCGATGGCAAAACAAAGTGGTGCCATTGATTATTTGTACGAACTTAACCACATGGCCAACGATGTGTACAACCACTCTATCCGGGTATCTATTATGGCCGGTGTTATTGGAAAATGGTTGCTCTTGCCATCAAGAAAAGTTACGGAATTGATTACCGCTGGTTTCCTGCATGATATCGGCAAGGTTCATTTCCCGGAAAGACTTCAGTCCCGTCAGCCTGACACCTTAAAGGGTGAAGACTTTGAAACCTATCTCCGTCACACCAGTGATGGCTACAAAATCCTGGCAACCAGCCCTGATTTATCCGAAGATATCAAATTGGCAGCTCTGCAGCACCATGAAGCTATGGATGGCTCTGGTACCCCGGACGGTTTAAAAGGGGAAGAAATTAACCTCTTTGCCCGGATAATTGCTATTGCTGATCTCTATGACAATATCACCACTGAGCGGGAAGGTTTTGTACGTCAGACCCCATTTGCCGCCATTGCAAAGATCACTGAGCTTATGTACAGCAAATTGGATCCTGAGATTTGCGTTGTTATACTGAAATTTATTAAAAACGCTTTTCTTGGCTCCACTGTGGTACTCAATAATGGTCTTACCGGTACTATTCTTCGTTATCCAAATGATATGGCCATTCACCCACTCATCAAGATCGATCAGGACAACATCATTGACCTGAACGAGCATCGGGGAATAAAGATCGTTGAATATAACGCAAAATAAGACATCATAAATTAAAAATCCTGTTGCAAAATCGCAACAGGATTTTTGGGTTTGGAAGGCAACGGGGTATGACCACATCCACCCCCAAAGGGGAAGGCAAAGTTAAATACCGCATTACGCATTACGCATTCCTAATTATTATTCGTATCTCAGCGCTTCAATAGGATCCAGCTTGGCAGCCTTTCTTGCAGGATAAATACCAAAGAACAAGCCAATCCCCACCGAGAAGGTAAAGGATACAAACACTGGCAAAGGCGTAATCACTGTTGTAAAGTTCCCCAGCTTACTTACCAGCATGGATAGGCCACATCCGGCCACAATACCGATTATTCCGCCCACAACGCCAATTACTACTGACTCAATCAAAAACTGCATCATTATATTTTGGAAGGTCGCCCCCAAAGCCTTACGAATGCCGATTTCTCTGGTACGCTCTGTTACGGACACCATCATAATATTCATAATGCCGATGCCACCTACAATAAGGGAAATTCCTGCTATACTGCCCAAAAGCAAAGTCAACATGGTAGTGGTCTGGTTCATAGTTTCCATCAGACTGGTCATATTCCGTACGCTGAAATCGTCCTCTTTACCGCCAATTATCTTATGCCGCTGGCGCAAGAGCACCTCAATATCCTCCTGCACCTGATCCATTTTATTGGCATCAGTTACCTGAATGTTCACTGATGAAATATAAGTCACGGCCAGCAGTCGTTCCATGGCAGTGGTCAGCGGCACGATAACCACATCATCCTGATCCTGTCCCATGGAGGACTGTCCCTTACTTTCCAATACACCAATCACTTTAAATGGCTGATTATTAACTCGGATATTCTGTCCCACCGGATTACTGGCACCAAACAGATTGGTGGCCACCGTACTGCCAATTACCGCTACACGATTCCTCTTTTGTACATCACGTTCACTGACAAAGGACCCAGTGCCTACTTCCAATGAACGGATTGACATATACTCTGGAGTAACTCCCATTACAGATGAATTCCAGTTTTGATTACCGTATACAATCTGATAGGAACGTGATACTGTAGGTGACACATAGTCTATATTTTTTACCTTGTTTTTTATCGCCTGGGCATCCTCATACTTCAGTGATGTATGGGAACCGGCTGCTCCCCGGACGCCTCCCCTGTTGGTAGATCCCGGTGAAACAATCAGCATATTGCTGCCCAGACTGGAAATATTGCTTAACACATTGCTCTTTACGCCCATGCCCACTGAAACCATGGCTATTACGGCACCAACACCGATAATTATCCCCAACATGGTCAAAAGAGAACGCATTTTATTGGCCAAGAGGGCGGTAAAGGCCATGGAAAAGCTTTCCTTAAACAACATCCAGAACCACACCCTTTCCCTCATCTCTGGTTATAACGCCATCCCGCACCAGCAGCTGCCGGCTGGCACAGACTGCTATATCCGGTTCATGGGTAACCAAAATAATGGTGCGGCCCATAGCATGCATTTTCTCGAAAATTTCCATAATTTCCTTGGTGGATTTAGTATCAAGATTACCGGTAGGCTCATCCGCCATGATAATCT
This sequence comes from uncultured Anaerovibrio sp., assembly GCA_902785445.1. Taxonomy (GTDB): domain Bacteria; phylum Bacillota; class Negativicutes; order Selenomonadales; family Selenomonadaceae; genus Anaerovibrio. Next base: position 1,356 of record CACZYN010000117.1, on the reverse strand, counting down.
GTGGGTCGTTCACCAAGGCCCGGGCGATGGCCACCCGCTGACGCTGACCGCCAGACAATTCATTAGGCTGATGGTCGGCCCGGTCAGCCAAACCCACCTGCTCCAAAAAATACATGGCCCTTTCTTCCCGTTCATCATCCCCCACACCGGCATATACCAATGGCAAAGCCACATTATCCAACGCCGATATGCGGGACAGCAGGTTGAAATTCTGAAAAACAAAGCCGATTTTCTGATTTCTGGTCTTGGCCAGCAGGTCATCACTTAAGTGAGCCACCTCATTACCGTCCAGCTTGTAGGAGCCTACACTTGGCCGGTCCAGACAGCCCAAAATATTCATCAGGGTAGATTTGCCGGAACCAGATGGTCCCATCAGGGCAGCAAATTCCCCCTCCTTTATGTCCAAATCAATACCGTTAAGGGCGGCCACCTCCTGGTCCCCCACCTTATAAAGCTTTTTGATACCTCTGAGGCTGATAGTAATTTTCTCAGTATTACTCATGCTCATCAACCTCCATACTTACATTGGCGGGCCGCCTGGGCCACCGCCTCTGGAGCTGTTGGTTTTGGCACTGCTCTTAGCCTTGTAGGTGATGACAACCTCATCTCCATCTGTCAGCCCATCCTCTATTTCGACGAACTCGTCACTGTATATCCCGGTGGATACGTAACGTTGTTCCGTTGTGCCATCCGGCAGCTTGAGCTGCACATAGGAGCCCTTGGTATCTGTTTTAAGGGCAGAAATCGGCACCACCAGTGCGTTATCCCTTTCGGAAGTCACTATGTCTACCCGGGCCGTCATGGCTGGCAACAACAAATTATCCGGATCATCCACATCCAATACAACATAGTAATAAACCACACTAGCACTGGATGAGGACGAAGAAGAACTGGAGGAATTGGTATTCCAGCTGTTCGTCACATCTGTCTGGGAAATCTTGGAAACTCTGGCGGTAAAAGTTTTACCTGTGTAAGTATCGACTGTAAAGGTGGCATTCTGCCCCACCTTTACGCTACCAATATCCGTCTCATCAACCTTGGCCAAAATCTGTTTCTTGCTCATATCCGCAATAGTCATTATAACCGTCGGATTGGCGTTACCCTGTACCGCCATGGTACCAGCAGTCTTTGGTTCACCAACGACTACACCATCCATAGGCGCAACAATTATCGTCTCGCTCAGATCAGATTGGGATTTTTCCAAGGAACTGGACGCAGTATCGTAAGTATACTTGGCATCTTCCAATTCTTCCTGGGACTTGGCCCCAATAGAATTCAGATAGGCCACTCGGTCATACTTGGACTTGGCATTGCTGACTTTAAAAGCCGCCTGATCATTGTTTGCCTCATAATCTT
>CACZYN010000116.1 GCA_902785445.1 uncultured Anaerovibrio sp. | reverse complement strand
ATACTTTTCCTCAAAGTTTTCCGGGGATTCCGGCCTACCAAACAGATAGCCCTGAATGGTATCAGCATGGCAAATATCCCGCAGCAGCTCATATTCTTCGTTAGTTTCAACTCCTTCTATACAACAGTTTATATTTACACTGTGACACAAATCCACCGTAACCCCCACCAGGCGACGATCAAAATGATTGTCCTCCTTGGTGATATTGGTAACAAACATCCGGTCAATTTTCACAATATCGCAGGACAGATTTTTCAAATAAGCCAGGGAAGAATATCCCGTGCCAAAGTCATCCATGGCAATCCGAATGCCACACCGACGGAAATCATCAAACTGGCGGTTTATATTGCTCCAGTCGGAAACGATGGTGGTTTCCGTCAATTCCAATACAATCAATTCTGGGCTTATATCGTAGCGTTTTAAGCAATCCACCACAAAATCTTTAAAGGATGCTTCCTTAATTTGCTCATAGGACAAATTAATGCTGATGGTCATGCCCGGATTGGATTCCTGCCACTTTTTGCACTGTTTAACTGCTGTTTCAAATATCCACCGGCCAACGGGGATAATCATTTTGGTCTCTTCCAAAATACGAATAAATTCCATTGGGGAAACCATCCGCCCCTTCGGATTCCGCCATCTCAGCAGCGCCTCGGCGCCAACAATGCGGTTAGTCTTAGTACTGACCTGAGGCTGGAAAAACAGGGAAAATCCTTCAAATCCTTGCTCAATGCTGTATCTCAGATCATCACGCATGCTTAAGGACCGCTTCCAACGGTTGTAATTTTCCTTGGAGAAGATACAATTCTTGTTCTTGCCATCCTTCTTGGCCAAATCCAAGGCCGCTTCCCCATGCTTATGCAGGACCAAATAATCCTTCCCTGACTGGGGATACATTACTGTCCCCGCCGACATAGTACAGAAAATCTGCTTTCCTTCAATGGTATGAGGACGGGCAAAGGCCTTTTGCACATTTTCAAACAACAAACCCACCGATTGTTCCTCCATACCTGGACCAACAATGGCAAATTCATCCCCATCAAGTTTATACAACATAAGACCAGCCGGCAAAACATCAGAAATAAACTTGGCAGCCAGCTTAAGCACCTCATCACCATAATGGCGATTGTAGGTCTCATTAACAATTTTGAAATTGTCTAATCCGAAAACCATCAATGCCCCGCCGACTCCATCCGCGCGATACCGGTTCAAGGCTACCTTGACAGCATGTTCAAACTGATACTTGTTTAATAATCCCGTAAGCTCATCCGCATGATTTCTTTGCCCTAATTTTTTCACCGTACCAGTAAATAAAAAAGGCTTGTCTGTCTGATTATCAAAGGCATACTGTCCACGACAACGCACCCAGATATAATCCCCCTTACGGGTCATGATACGATATTCGTAGTCATGGGCCATGTTCAGCTTTCTGGATTCAGGAATTTGAATGGAATCCAAAAAACCTTCCCTATCATCCGGGTGAATCAATTTAATCCAGTACTTGTTCATGTCATAAAAACATTCACTTGGCACTTCAAAATCATTCACCATGTTGGCAGAAACCATCACCAAGTTTTCTTTAAGATCCGTAGCAAAATAATAATCATCAGACGTACGCTGTATCATCTTAAAGAATAATGATATCCTTCTCAGGATAGAACCCTGCGGGATATTAGCTCTATTATTCATCTGCATCCCTCGTTCTCCGATGTACTTATTCTACCTATTATATTTATCATTATATATAATTTATCCTGCTAATTCTATGAATTTTTTCAAAAAAACACCCTATAGATAACATGTTGTTACCATAGGGTGTATGATTAATAATCTTTATTTATGCTGCTTGTTTTGCCTTGCGTTTTCTCTGGATAAATACGATAACCGCAAAGACTATCAAGCCCGGCAAATCGGTCTCCAAACCTGGCATAATCATCAAAATACCGCTGACAAACAGGACTATACGCTCCACCACATTACAGTGATCAACCAAATAGCCAATCATGGCCGAGCTGAGCCCCACCATGCCCAAGATGGCAGTAACCGTGGAAAATACCAGTCCGCCCGCCGTAGCATCAATCATCAGCAATACCGGCGACATCACAAAGATGTACGGTATAATGAAGGCCGCTATGGCCAGCTTGGAGGCATTTACACCTGTCATTAATGGCTTGCCTCCACTTATTCCTGATGCCGCATAGGCCGCCAAAGCCACCGGTGGTGTAACATCAGCTATAATACCGAAATAGAACACAAACATGTGGGCCGCCAATACCGGAACTCCCATCTGCAGGAGAGCCGGTGCCGCAATAGTGGATGTAATAACATAGTTGGCCGTAGTTGGTACGCCCATACCTAAAATCAACGACGTTATCATGGTGAAGAACATGGTTGGCAGCAGCAAACCACCAGACAGGGCCAAGAGCCCGGAAGCCAATTTAAGGCCTACGCCAGTCTTGGTAACCACGCCGATAATAATACCTGCAGCCGCACAGGCAATAACCACGCCCAATACATTACGGGCACCATTTTCCAAGCCACGGACAATCTCTATTGGCTTCATACGGGTAGATTTCCTGAGGCTGGAAGCCACTATTGATAATACAATGGCTACCAACGCTGCCCGCATTGGAGTATAACCGCTAACCAACAAATATACGATTACCACCAAAGGAATAGCCAGATGACCTCTTTCCTTAAAAATCACCCAACCCTTTGGCAGCTGATCCCGAGGCACACCCTGCAAATTAGTGCGCTTAGCCTCCAGATGTACACCTAACCACAATCCAGTAAAGTACAGGATGGCGGGTATTACTGCCGCTCCTACAATGTCAATATAAGGAACGCCCACAAACTCAGCCATTAAAAAGGCCGCCGCACCCATTACTGGTGGCATCAACTGACCACCGGTGGAAGATGCTGCCTCAACAGCTCCGGCAAATTCCTTCTTATAGCCCAATTTCTTCATCATGGGAATGGTAAAACTACCTGTACCTGCCACATTGGCCACGGAGCTTCCTGAAACGGTACCCATAAGCGCACTGGATAATACTGCAACCTTGGCAGGTCCACCACTGGCCCAGCCAGCAATAGCATTAGCTATGTCAATAAAGAATTTTCCCAAACCGGTGCTTTCCAAATAAGCGCCAAACAGAATAAACAAGAAGATAAAGGTAGAAGATACCCCCAAAGGAATACCAAAAATACCTTCAGTAGTGTAGTAAAGATGCCCTACTAACTGCTCCAGCGACAACCCCCGATGAGCCAGCACACCTGGCATATACGGTCCGGCAAAAGCATAAGTAATAAATACCAGCACCACTGCCACCATAGGTATACCTACCACCCGTCGGGTAGCTTCAATTACCAATAAAATTCCGATGACACCCATAGCCAAATCCGCTGGTGTAACCATACCAGCCCGCATAACCAGCTCCCGGTACATCATGCAGATGTAGGCCGGAGCCGCCGCCCCCAATATGGCCAAAACCAAATCCAATGGATGAAGCTTAGTGCGACTCCAGGATTTTCTCGTTGGATAAAGCAAATAGGACAACGCCAAGGCGAAACCCAAATGAACCGCCCGCTGCAGCTGAGCATCCAATATGCCAAAAATAGCTGTATATAGCTGAAACACTGAAAAAGAAATGGCAATGGCAGATACTATCTTGGCCATAAAACCAGTATACAACATAGTGTCAGATTCTTTGTTGTATTTTTTCAGCACTTCGTCAGCTAATTCTTTTTCTTCTTTCATTACTCAAACATTCCTCCTATATTATGCACTGTCATAATCTTATATTTTGGTAAGAGCTTTATATCTATCTTTTCACCGGCAGCAAACTTCTCGTAAAGCCTGTAGGAGTGTTCATCAACTGTTACAGTAAGCTCCGTTCCCACCCCAGTACGTAAATTCAGTTCGGAAAACTGCCGATTCATGTTCTCCATAATAAAGGTGTCTCCCTCCCGACGAAAGTTTCCATCCGATTCCATAAAGGGAAGGCCAACGCCAAAGGAGTGGTAATGCGTTGACTCCAGGGTAAATCCCTGCAAATCATCATCCACCACCAGGTATTCTTCTACCTTGGTCTTTTGTACCGAATGAATAAAGCTGATTTTAAGCTGCATATTCGCCTTGGCCACCTGGGTCATCACCAGCTTATCGGAACCTCCATATATGCACAAACAAGGCCTTGTAAGCCAATAAAAGGCTCCAGCCACCAATACTATCGATATAAATCCAATTATTCTTTTCATTATTAACCAAAAGGAGCTGCGGCAGACGCAGTTACCTCTCCTGCCCCATTCCCCGTTGAATGGTCTCTGTCACAGCTCCTATACTTATAAAATCACTCTTTAAAGAATTTCTCCGCACCTGCATTCATAGGAATAGGCATTCCCTTGGAAGCCCCTTCCTTGCTGATAGCCTTAGCAGCCGCATGGGCAGCCTGAATACGATCCAAATGAGTGAACAATGCCTTGGTGATCTCATATCCCAATGCATCATCAACCTTGTCATTACATACCAGCATAGCCATTACTGAAATGGTGTCTACTGCTGCTGGCATACCATAAGTACCGGCTGGAATGGTAACCTTAGTGTAGAAAGGATACTTAGCAATAAGATTATCTGCCTTATCGGCATCAATTGGAACCAATTTAACCTTGTTCTGGGAAGCGATATCCTGAACTGCAGCAGTCGGATAACCAGCGGTCAAAAATGCTGCGTCAATGTTGCCATCCTTTAAAGCGCTGGCAGCTTCACCAAAGGACAAGAACTGGGCATCAATATTATCTTCATAGGTAATACCGTATGCAGCCAATATCTGACGTGCATTGGCTTCTGCACCACTACCCATGGCACCTACGGCTACCCGCTTGCCCCGCAAATCAGCAACACTGTTAATACCCTTACCTTCCAAAGTAACGATCTGGCAGGTTTCCGGATACAAAGATGCTATACCGCGAATGTTGCTAACCTTCTTGCCATCGAACATCTCGGTACCATTAGCGGCATAGTAAGTAATATCATTCTGCACAATGGCCAGATCAACCTGTCCGTCCTTCAGCATATTGATATTTGCTACAGTAGCACCAGTACTCTGCGCACTGGCATTCATGCCCTTAATCTCATTATTAAGGATTTCCGCCATAGCTCCACCAATAGGATAGTAAGTTCCAGCTGTACCACCGGTAGCTATGTTCAGGAACTTCTTGCCGCTGTCTCCACCACAACCAGCAACCAAAGAAATAATAGTCACCAGCATAATACTCAGCAGAGATAATTTGCTAAACCACTTCATGTACATTCCTCCTTAGAATTAACCTTATATCTAACTATAATGTAATATCTAACCACCAATTTACATTATAGCATACTATACAAGTTTGTCATACTAAGTATACAAAATTTTAATGGCACAAATCCTTAACTACCTCACTGGCAATGATAAGTCCCGCTACAGATGGCACAAAAGCCACACTTCCCGGTACCGTACTCTTGCCAGCGGGAATGTTTAATTCTTCGTCTATAGCTTTAACAGATAATGGTTCTTCCTGAGAATAAACCACCTTCAGGCTTTTAATCCCCAGCTTCCGAAGCTTTTGTCGCATAACCCGGGCCAAAGGACATACACTGGTTTTATAGATGTCCGCCACCTGAAACTTCGTCGGATCAAGCTTATTCCCCGCCCCCATACTACTGATTATAGGGATATTCCGTTCATGGGCCTGCATTACCAAATCAAGCTTGGCAGTTACAGTATCAATGGCATCAACAATATAGTCGATATCACCTGAAAGAAATTTATCCCTGGTCTCCGGTAAATAAAAATCCTCAATGGTTTCCACCACAGCATCAGGATTTATCAGCTTTATCCTATCTGCCATAAGCTTGGTTTTATATTGCCCTACAGTACTGGTTAACGCGTGAAGCTGCCGATTAATATTGCTTACACTTACCGTATCGTTGTCTACCAGCAAAAAGTGACCTACCCCAGAGCGGGCCAAGGCTTCCACCACATAAGAGCCTACACCGCCTACACCAAATACCGCCACACGACTGTGGGATAAACATGGTGATAACCTGCGG
>CACZYN010000115.1 GCA_902785445.1 uncultured Anaerovibrio sp. | reverse complement strand
GAAACCAGCATAACCAGTGGTCTGGTCAGCAATAATGTTCACACCCCACATCACGTTAGATGCAGACACTTTGTTAAGTCCGGCAAACTGGCTGACTTCGGTAATATTAATCTTCTCCTTCTTAGCCTCGGCAATAGCCTTGGTATTAGCCGCCTCAAAGCTGTTGATATCCACGTACTCACCCGGCAGGAAGTCAGTATCACCATAAGCCTCAATACGAACCTTATGGAGCATCTGACGAACCATAACCTCAAGATGCTTGTCGTTAATACCAACACCCTGAGTCTTATAAACCTTCTGTACCTCGTATACCAGATAGTTCTGGGTTTCCTTCAAGCCGCAGACACGGAGAATGTCATGTGGGTTAATGGAACCTTCAGTAAGCTTTTCACCTGGCAGAATGTGGGTACCGTCCTTAATGCGCTCCCCATCCTTGGAAGCCAGACGGGAGTTAAATGGCAATGCATATTCCTTGGCCTTGTCCTTGGCATCCTTTGGTGTAATGGTAACAGTGAAGAGAGTACCATTTTCGGTGGTCTTCTCATCAATAGTAACATCACCCTCAATTTCCGCAATAATAGCATTATGCTTAGGCTTGCGGGCTTCAAACAATTCCTCAACACGAGGAAGACCCTGGGTAATATCGTCACCGCCTGCGACACCACCGGAGTGGAATGTACGCATGGTCAGCTGTGTACCTGGCTCACCGATGGACTGGGCAGCAATAATACCCACAGCCTCACCGATATTAACCTTGGTAGCGTTGGCCAAATCCCGACCATAGCACTTGATGCAGACACCATACTGGGACTTACAGGTCAATACGCTGCGGATAGATACCTTAGTGCGAAGCTTGCAGATTTCATCAGCCAAAGCATCATCTATATCATCATTAATAGAAGCAATCTTCTTACCGGTCTTAGGATCAATAATATCCTCAGCCAATACACGGCCAACAATACGATCCTTAAGAGGCTCAATTGGCTTACCATCACGAACATCACCGTAAATAGCCTCTACCTCAATACCACGGATGTTATTATTACGCACCTTAACTTCCTTGGCATCGCTGGAAAGAACAGCCTCAATGTACTCCTCAGTGAGAGGCACACCAGCAGGAACAATTTCCACGCCGTTAGAGTCTACAACAGCAGCTGTGGTGTCTTTGCCCATCATCTGAGCCACCATAGCATCCTTAATGGACTTGCGGATATTCTCATCCGGTGCTCCCAGCTGTACAGTATCCGTTGCTGCTGCATTGGAAATATCTGCATCGCTGTTGGAAAGTGCGCCGGTCATAGTAAGCTCGGTTACCCCGGCTTCGCCAATTGCCTTCAAGTATTCCTCATCCAGTACATCACCCTTGGAGATAATAACCTCACCGGTCTCCGGACTGATGACATCAGCAGCTACAATGCGGCCAATCAGGCTATCCTTCAAGGCCTCAATAGCTGCAGAGGCAGATTCAGCCAACTTAGCCCGCTCACGAACCAGATTAATACCCACAACGTCGCAGTCTTCCTCACGAACGATAACATCCTGAGCCACATCAACCAGACGACGGGTAAGATAACCAGAGTCAGCGGTTCTAAGTGCGGTATCCGCCAAACCTTTACGAGCACCATGAGAAGATATGAAGTAATCGGATACGGACAGCCCCTCACGGAAGTTTGCCGTAATTGGAATTTCAATAGTCTTACCAGATGGATCCGCCATCAGACCACGCATACCAGCCAGCTGACGCATCTGAGATTTGTTACCACGGGCACCGGAGTCAGCCATCATGTAAATAGGGTTGAATGGCTCATTCTGGGCATAGTTGTCATACATGGCATCGGCTACCTTATCAGTAGCAGTATTCCAAATCTTAACAACCTTCTTATAGCGCTCCTCATCACTAATAAGACCACGCTCATACTGGCGCTGAGTCTTCTTAACCTGAGTCTCAGCTACATCCAGGAGCTCATGCTTCTTTTCCGGTACCTTAATATCGGAAATAGCAACGGTCATACCAGCGATACAAGCATAGTGATAACCCAAATTCTTAACATTATCAATTACAACAGCAGTCTCGCTGGCACCAAGAGTCTTAAAGCACTTGTCTACCAGTTTGCCCAACTGTTTCTTGTTCATGAGCATACCAAGGGACCACTCACCGGTTTTCGGATCCTGAGTGTACTGACGAACAGCCTTTGGCAGGGTCTCATTGAATATCATACGGCCAAGAGAAGTACGTACCAGACCGTAATCCTTTACATTACCCTCATCATCAGTTTCCTTGATGCGAACCTTGATTTCTGCCTGAATATCCAGCTCCTGATGCTGATAAGCCAACAATGCCTCATTAATACCAGTGAAGCTCTTGCCTTCACCCATTACTGGACGACCCTGACTGGAGTTTCTAACAGCAGTCAGATAATAGGAACCCAAAACCATATCCTGGGAAGGAACGATGATAGGACCGCCATCCTTAGGAGCAAGAATATGGTTGGCTGCCAACATGAGAACACGGGCCTCAGCCTGCGCCTCAGCAGACAATGGCAGATGAATAGCCATCTGGTCACCATCGAAGTCAGCGTTATAAGCTGTACAAGCCAATGGATGCAGCTTCAGTGCACGCCCCTCGGTCAGTACCGGCTCAAAGGCCTGAATACCAAGGCGATGGAGTGTAGGAGCACGGTTCAGAAGCACTGGATGCTCCTTGATTACGCCTTCCAATACATCCCATACTTCATCCTTAGCCCGCTCTACCATACGCTTTGCAGACTTGATATTATGGGCAATACCATCAGAAACCAAACGCTTCATTACAAATGGCTTAAAGAGCTCCAGGGCCATCTCCTTAGGGAGACCACACTGATGGAGCTTCAATTCAGGACCTACTACGATAACGGAACGACCAGAGTAGTCTACACGCTTACCAAGGAGGTTCTGACGGAAACGCCCCTGCTTACCCTTGAGCATATCGGACAAGGATTTCAGTGGACGATTACCAGGACCAGTAACTGGACGACCGCGACGACCATTATCAATCAGGGCATCGACAGCCTCCTGAAGCATACGCTTCTCGTTACGAACAATAATATCTGGCGCATGAAGCTCCAACAGGCGCTTCAGACGATTATTACGGTTAATTACCCGACGATACAGATCATTAAGGTCGGAGGTAGCAAAGCGGCCACCATCCAACTGTACCATCGGACGAAGCTCTGGCGGAATTACTGGAACCACATCCATAATCATCCAGGAAGGCTTATTACCAGACTTACGGAAAGCCTCCACAACCTCCAGACGACGGATAGCCTTCAGACGACGCTGCTGACTGGTTACAGTTTTCAATTCCTCGGTAAGCTCCTCATGGAGCAAGTCCAGGCGAGTAATGAGGCCACGCTCGGTGTCCTGCTCTTCTTCCGGCAAATCGGACTCAATCTCTACCAAAAGTTCCTTTATCGCCTCAGCACCCATACCAACCCTAAAAGCATTGGCTGAATACCGGCTTCTGAGCTCACTGTACTCCTTTTCAGTCAGAAGCTGCTTCTTGCTGAGTTCAGTAGTACCTGGATCAATTACAATGTAAGAAGCAAAATACAGAACCTTTTCCAAAGCTCTTGGCGGTATATCAAGTACCAGACCCAAACGGCTTGGAATACCCTTAAAATACCAAATGTGGGAAACTGGTGCTGCCAACTCAATATGGCCCATACGCTCGCGGCGTACCTTAGCCCTGGTAACTTCCACACCGCAACGCTCGCAGATAGTACCCTTATGACGAATTCTCTTATATTTACCGCAATGGCACTCCCAGTCACGGGTAGGTCCAAATATTCTTTCACAGAACAAGCCCGAAGTTTCTGGCTTTAAAGTACGATAATTGATTGTCTCCGGCTTAGTAACTTCACCATAAGACCACTCTCTGATCTTATCCGGAGATGCCAACCCTATACGCATCGAATCAAAATTATTTACATCCAACAAGGGCGTGTCACTCCCTTCCCTTAATCATTACTGTCATCATTATCGGCATCAAAGTCCACGATCAGATCATTATTGTCATAATTATCTTCCGCTTCCATAGCATCTTCGTTGTAGTCTTCAGTTACTGGAGCCTGTACAGAATCATCAACGCCGTTTACATCTACCTCAAGCTCATTGGCAGTATCCTTGATATCATCTTCGTCATCCTGCACCATGATCTCGTTGGCATTTTCATCCTGTACCTTTATATCCAGACCGATACTCTGCAACTCTTTAATGAGTACCTTAAAGGACTCTGGTACACCTGGCTCAGGGATATTTTCACCCTTAACAATAGACTCATAGGTCTTAACACGGCCCACAACATCATCGGACTTAACAGTCAAAATCTCCTGCAGAGTGTAAGCAGCACCATAAGCCTCCAGAGCCCAAACCTCCATCTCACCGAAGCGCTGGCCACCGAACTGAGCCTTACCACCCAACGGCTGCTGGGTAACGAGAGAGTATGGACCTACGGAACGGGCATGAATCTTATCATCTACCAAATGATGGAGCTTCAGCATGTACACACAACCAACAGTAACCTTGTTTTTAAACGGCTCACCAGTACGGCCATCGTAGAGAACCGTCTTGGCGTCTTCATCCATGCCGGAAGCACGAATTGTATCAAATACATCCTCCTCACGGGCACCGTCAAATACAGGTGTAGCAATATGAACGCCTGCTCTGTCAGCCTTTGGCATACCGTACTTGTCAAAGTCGTAGCCAATATCCCGGAGACGCTTTTCAACAGTTGGATCGCCGTTCTTAATCTGAGTACCGATATTTCTTACGGCCATACCCAAATGTGTTTCCAAAATCTGACCGATATTCATACGGGATGGTACGCCCAATGGGTTCAGTACCACATCTACCGGAGTACCGTCTGGCAGGAATGGCATATCCTCTTCACGCATAATGCGGGAAACTACACCCTTGTTACCATGACGACCGGACATCTTATCACCTACAGAAATCTTACGCTTCTGGGCAATATACACGCGAACCATATTGTTTACACCAGGGTTCAATTCATCGTTGTTGTCCCGGCTGTAAACCTTTACATCAACAATCTTACCGGCTTCACCGTGAGGAACACGCAGGGAAGTATCCCGAACCTCACGGGCCTTCTCACCAAAGATAGCTCTCAACAGACGCTCCTCAGCAGACAGCTCAGTTTCGCCCTTTGGAGTTACCTTACCAACCAGAATATCACCGGTTCTAACCTCAGCACCGATACGGATAATACCGTTTTCATCCAAGTCCTTCAGATTTTCCTCAGATACATTAGGAATATCACGGGTTATTTCCTCTGGTCCAAGCTTGGTATCACGAGCCTCGCAATCATATTCTTCAATATGAATGGAGGTATAAATATCTCTTTTAACAAGGTTTTCACTAAGAAGAATAGCATCCTCGTAGTTGTAACCTTCCCAAGGCATATACGCAACAATAATGTTATAGCCAAGAGCCAGCTCACCATGGTCAGTTGCCGGACCATCAGCAATTGGCTGATTAGCCTCAACCTTATCACCCTTAAACACGATAGGAAGCTGGTTGATGCAGGTACCCTGATTGGAACGCATGAATTTCTGGAGCTTATACTCATCCAGGTCTCCATCATCATTGCGAACAACAATCTTATCTGCGGATACAGATTCAACCACACCGGAATTCTTGGCCAAAATCATAACACCAGAGTCGCAGGCAGCCTTGTACTCCATGCCAGTACCAACCAATGGTGCCTGGGTACGGAGAAGTGGAACAGCCTGACGCTGCATGTTGGCACCCATGAGTGCACGGTTGGCGTCATCGTTTTCCAAGAATGGAATCATAGCCGTTGCAATGGAAACCACCTGTTTTGGTGATACGTCCATGTAATCAACCTTCTCACGACGAACCTCAGTAGTTTCCTCGTGAACACGAGCGATAACACGCTCTTTTACGAACCAGTCATTCTCATCCAATGGCTCATTGGCCTGAGCAATTACCAGTGTATCCTCGGCATCAGCAGTAATATATTTAACTTCATTGGTAACCCGCTTGTTTTCCTTGTCAATACGACGATATGGAGTACACATACGACCATAATGGGAATTATGTACGTCACGAACTTCGAAGCCGGCACGTTCTCTGGACAAACCACCAGGACCAAGAGCAGAGAGACGACGCTTATGAGTCAGCTCAGCTAATGGATTGTGCTGGTCCATGAACTGGGACAGCTGGGAAGAACCGAAGAATTCTTTAATAGCTGCCACAACCGGACGAATATTAATGAGATTCTGTACAGCAGAAATATCCTCCTGGGTGGACATGCGCTCACGAACCACGCGCTCCATACGGGTAAGACCAATACGGAACTGGTTCTGTAACAGCTCACCTACGGAACGTACCCGACGATTCCCCAAGTGGTCAATATCATCAGTACGACCTACACCGTGCATCAAATTCAGCAAATAGCTGATGGATGCAATAATATCATTAACAGCGATAGTACGCTTCTTGTCAATAAGGGTTGGAGAGCAAATCATATCCAAAAGGCCGCCTTCATCATCCAGCTTAACCTTCAGGATAATTGCCTGATTTTCACCAAAAATAGCCTTTTCCTGCTCATCAGTAATTTCATCAATGAAATCCTGGCTGATAAGCTCATTAGCCGGGATGATGATTTCACCAGTTTCCTGATCAACCAATGGCTCAACCAATACCTGGCCCACCAAACGATGCTTCCAGCCCAGCTTCTTGGTAATCTTGTGACGACCTACTGTAGCTAAATCATAGCGCTTCTTGTCGAAGAACAGACTTCTAAGCATCTGACGGGCATTATCCACATTAAATGGCTCACCCTGACGGAGACGCTTGTAAATCTCCTCCAAGGCAACATCCTCAATACCACGGCCTTCAACACTCTCAGTAATATCTCTTTCCAGAGTAGCCTCAATAGCCGGGTCATTGTTAAAGAGAGCCATGATTTCCTCTTTGGTGCCGAAGGACAGATCAGAGGTAATAACCTCAATGTGATCCTCATTACGGCCAGTTTCTGCCGCACTTACAGTGCCGTCAGCAATCTGCTGATTTCTCTTGATTTCAGCCTTATTAATGGCGTCAAGAGCCCGCAGGAATACCGTAACTGGCAGCTTACGGGTCCGGTCAATACGAACAGAAATTACATCATTATTATCAGTCTCAAGCTCAATCCATGCACCACGGTTAGGGATCACGGTAGCATTAAACAGCTTCTTACCGGAAGAGTCCTGGGTAACACCATAATAAGCCCCTGGAGAACGTACCAGCTGGCTTACGATAACACGCTCAGCACCATTGATAACGAAGGTACCGGAACTGGTCATCAGTGGGAAATCACCCATGAAAATTTCACTATCGTGGAATTCACCGTTTTCCTTGTTTATGCGACGAACCTTAACTCGCAAAGGGGCCGAGTAGGTAGCATCCCGCTCCTTGCTCTCCTCCAGACTGTATTTTGGTTCACCCAGAGAGTAATCCAACAGTCTTAATTCAATCTTGTTCTGGAAGTCAGTGATAGGGGAAATATCCTCGAATATCTCCATAAGGCCAGCGCCTTTGGTTCCCTTTTCTACATCACCAATAAACCATTCATAAGACTTGCGCTGAATGTCAAGAAGGTGAGGCATTTCCATGACTTCTTTAATCTTGGCATAGCTATACCTGGTTCGTTTGCCTACCGGCACAGGATGAAACATTAAGAACTTCACTCCTTAGCTAAAAATAAAAAATGACAAAAAATCCGCACACGAAAAATAAACAGATTCACAATACCTCTTCATGGGCTAAAACCACACGACGCATTGCCAAATGTCCGAAAACACCTGATGAATCCATTTAATCCTCCTGCACGAACTTTATTAACTTAATAAATGTGATATAACTCACATCGCCCAGAAAAAATTCTGTAGCGATTTATTTTACCAATATATTTAAATAATGTCAATACTTTTTAACCAAACAACAAAAAAGGCTATGAAAACGATTACTCATTTTCATAGCCTAAATTTATTGCTTAGAAACTAAGAAGCAAGAATTACTTCAACTCTACAGTTGCACCAGCAGCCTCGAGCTTGCCCTTCAGATCCTCAGCATCAGCCTTGGATACGCCTTCCTTTACAGGAGCAGGAGCACCATCAACGAGAGCCTTAGCTTCCTTCAGACCAAGACCAGTAGCCTCACGTACAGCCTTGATTACGTTGATCTTGCCAGCGCCAGCATCCTTCAGGATTACGTCAAACTCGGACTTCTCGCCACCAGCAGCGCCACCCTCAGCAGGAGCAGCAGCAGCTACAGCTACAGGAGCAGCAGCGGATACGCCGAACTTCTCCTCAGCAGCCTTTACGAGCTCGGAAAGCTCAAGAACAGTCAAGTTACCAATTGCCTCTAAAATTTCTTCGTTAGTCATGTTTATTACCTCCAAATTTTTACATTAATTTCTTTTTGATTTTTAAATAATTTATGCAACAGTCAGATTAGGCAGATGCCTGCTCTTCCTTCTGCTTGCGAACTGCATCAAGCACATTGACGATGCTGCGGAGCATAGCACCCATAACACCAACAGTGTTGGATACAGGAGCCTGCATGCTGCCAAGCAGCTTGGCAATGAGGACCTCTCTGGAAGGCAGAGAAGCGATAGCCTTAACTTCGTCAGGAGTTACGACCTTACCCTCAACAATACCACCCTTAACAACCAGCTTTTCTTCCTCAGCCAGATTGTTCTTCTTGATGAACTCGCTGATAACCTTTGCAGGAGCTACAGCATCCTCAGCAGAGTATGCCATTGCAGTGGTGCCCTCGAGATATGGAATCATATCGTCAAGACCAGCCTCTTTAGCTGCAATACGAGTCATAGTGTTTTTAATTACATGGTAGGTTACACCAGCCTTACGGAGCTCAACACGAAGTGCTGTGTCCTGAGCAACGGTCAATCCCTTGTAAGAAGTGATAACAGCGCCCTTGGAGCTAGTGAGAATGTCTTTTAAGTTAGCAACAATAGCTTTCTTCTGTTCTGTAACAGCCATGAATACACCTCCTTTTTACAAAATATATAAAGAGCAAAAACGGCCTCCGGCTGATTTACCGGAGGCCGCACTATTCATGCGTATGCTTCCGGCCTCGGCAGGCGTTTTACCTTTGAATAAAGCTTTTGCTTCATACCTGCTGTCTACAGCCATAGACTATTTTATTATACAGCCAGCAAAAAATCAAGCATGTACTACTGGAATACCAGGGCCCATTGTGGAGCTGATGGTAACAGAGCGGATATACTGACCCTTTGCAGCAGCCGGTTTTACTCTAATTAATGTATCAATCAGTGCATTAAGGTTTTCAACCAGCTTGTTTGGCTCAAAGGATGCCTTGCCGATAGGGCAGTGTACATTACCAGCCTTATCAGTACGGTATTCAACCTTACCAGCCTTAATCTCGCTGATTGCCTTTGCAAGATCCATAGTTACAGTACCGAGTTTAGGGTTTGGCATCAAACCTCTAGGACCGAGGATTTTACCAAGACGACCTACAGTACCCATCATATCAGGAGTAGCTACAGCAACATCAAAATCAGTCCAGCCACCCTGAATCTTAGTTACGATTTCATCGGAGCCAACGAAGTCTGCACCTGCAGCCTCTGCCTCGTCAACCTTTGCGCCCTTGGCAAATACCAATACGCGCTTGGACTTACCAGTCCCGTGTGGCAGCACCATAGCGCCACGTACCTGCTGATCAGCGTACTTAGGGTCTACACCCAAACGTACATGAAGCTCAATAGTCTCGTCGAACTTTGCAGTAGCAGTTTTCTTTACGAGCTCAACAGCTTCCTCAACAGTGTAAACTTTACCAGCCTCAAGAAGCTTTACAGCATCCTGATACTTTTTACCTGCTTTTGCCATTAAAATTTCTCCCTTCGTGGTAATAACGGAATTTCCTCCCACGGGCATAAAAACCATCAATTAGTCAACGATTTCAATACCCATGCTGCGTGCAGTACCCTCGATCATACGAGTAGCAGCCTCAATGCTTGCAGCGTTCAAATCTGCCATCTTGCTCTCTGCAATTTCCTGAGCCTTTGCTCTAGGCAGCTTTGCAACCTTGTTCTTGTTTGGTTCACCAGAAGCCTTAGTCAGACCTGCAGCCTTCTTCAGAAGTACAGCAGCTGGAGGAGTCTTGGTGATAAAGGTAAAGGAACGATCCTCAAATACAGTAATCTCTACTGGAATGATAAGACCAGCCTGCTTGGCAGTTCTCTCGTTAAACTCCTTAACGAAAGCCATGATGTTAACACCAGCCTGACCAAGGGCAGGACCTACTGGAGGAGCTGGAGTAGCCTTGCCAGCCTCAACCTGCAACTTTACCATTTTTGCGACTTTCTTTGCCATTTTATATACACCTCCTTAAAAGGAAATCAGCTTTTTTCTACCTGACCGAAGTCAAGTTCAACAGGGGTTTCCCGACCAAACATATCGATAAGAGCCTTGATCTTGCCTCTTTCGTTGTCCACAGAAACCACCTTTGCAGCGTAGTTTTCAAAGGAACCGGATTTGATTTTGACGGTTTCACCAGCCACTACATCAATCTTAATAATCGGCTTGGCTTCCTGTACACCCATCTGACTCAAAATGTTGGACATTTCTTCTTCACCGATTGGTGTAGGGTCTGTACCGGAACCAACAAACCCAGTCACGCC
>CACZYN010000114.1 GCA_902785445.1 uncultured Anaerovibrio sp. | reverse complement strand
ATAAAGTGCATCCAAACCTATTGAACTTTCATTGTTGACAAGGCCATCTATGACCATTGTATTGGCAGCCTCCAACATAGCTGGCAACAACTGGGTTATTTCGTGTTTACGACTGCCAGGCAACAATATAACCGGCATAACATCTTCGCCAATATGAAAATATGTCTTTGCTTCCTCCTGGGACATGGATGGCTTAACCGTATCTATCAGCGGATTGCCATTAAAAGAAATGTTGGCCCCAGCAGCCTCATAAACCGGCAATTCAAAGGGGAATATGGCCGCCAATTCGTCAGCAATAGCAGCACATTTTTTGGCCCGCCCCTTGCGCCAAGCCCAAGCTGAGGGAGGAATATAGGAAAACACCGGTATCCCCATAGCCTTAGCCTTGGCAGCCAGCCGCCAATTAAAATCCGGGTAATCAATTAAAACTAAAATATCTGGCTTTTCCCGCCGCATAAAGTCACACAGCTTGTCCATAAGGGCAAATATTCGGCGAAGGTTTTTGGCAACCTCCCAGACACCCATTACGCTGTACTCCTTCATATCAGCCCACAACTTCACTCCGGCCGCCGCCATTTTTTTACCGCCAAAACCTACTAGTTCAGCGTCCGGGCACTGCTTTAACACAGCCTCCGCCAGACTGGCTCCGTGCAAATCTCCTGAGGGTTCTCCTGCTGAAAACATTATCTTCATTGGCAACCCCTCCTTAAATTTACACATAAATATCCATTAAAAAAGCAGTACAATATATTATCGCATATTTTGGCGTTTCATACAATCAAAAGGGACTGTTTTATTCCAGTCCCCTTCAAAATTATTTAAAAATATTCTATTCCATCACTGCAATGGTAATATCATTGGCATCAGCCAACTCAACCACCTTGGCTTTATCCACCAATAACGTACGCCCAGCTTCAATAACCAGAGCCTTGGCCCCCACAGCAATCATACTCTCCAGAGTGGTCATGCCGACAGCTGGAACATCAAAGCGCAAGTCCTGGTTTGGCTTGGCAACCTTAGCTACCACAGCACCGCCTCTGGCCAATTCGCCACCACGTCGGATGCAAGCATCAGTCCCCTCAATAGCTTCCAACGCCATAACTCCCAACTGTTTTACCACAGCTGTCTGACCTACATCCAATCGACCAATTTCCCTGGCCATTTCCATACCAAACTTCATATCCTTGATTTCATCCTCAGTCGGCTGGCGTTTGGTAAGGACCCCTGGCTCCGGCATAAGGGCTTTAATAAGGGCCGTCTGGTCCAAAGCCTCCAATCCATCCTTGGCCAACTCCGCCACGAAGGACAACATCAAAGTATCATCCTTGCGATCCGGCAAGGTGAAAATCAGGGACAGCATCCGTAAATCTGGCTGAACATGCTGACCGCTATATAATATTTCCTTGGTAACCTTGCCAAGCATGGTTACCTTTTTCACATCATTTTCCTTAAGATAGTCAATAATAGCTTGTAACTGGGCAATGCTAATATCTTTATATCCTGCAGTACATTCCTTTAGCTCCGGGTCCACATCAGGTATCAAACCCACCGCATATACTTCATAGCCCAGCTTTTTTGCCGCTATGGCGCATTCCACCGGTAACCGGCCAGTCCCCGCCAACAGCCCTATTTTTTCCATATTCATCCTCCGACTATCAATCCTCTGCCTCATCCGACGATTTGGAACCATGTCTAGGGTTTGGGCGACAAATCCCCCGGTCAGCATTTTTTAAGAAGGTAAGCATATGCTCCACCTCTTCACAGGATTCCACCTGTTCCTCAATAGCCTTAACCGCATCCTCTAAGCGCAAGCCTGAACGGAACAGCAGCCTATAAGCCTGTTTTATCTTCTTGCGAGAATCAGGGGTTATTCCAGCTCTCGCCATACCAACACTGTTAAGTCCACAAACCACTGCAGGTGAACCTTCAATCATGGTAAACGGAACTATATCATGAACATTACGGGACATGCCGCCTACCATAGCATTTCGTCCGATTCGGACAAACTGATGAACTCCGGCCATACCACCTACAACAGCCCGATCCTCAATAACTACATGACCGGCTACCATAGCTGCATTAGCCATAACAATATTATTCCCCAACACGCAGTTATGGGCTACATGGACATAGGCCATTAACAGGCAATCGTCCCCTATGCGGGTAACCTCATCCTCACCGCATGCTCTATGTATAGTACAAAATTCGTGGATACGGGTGCGATCACCAATCTCCACATAGCTGCGCTCGCCTTTAAATTTCAAATCCTGAGGTTCTTCTCCCACTGAAGCACCCTGAAAAATGTGACAATCCTTGCCGATCTTAGTCCAACCAGTAATTACTACGCTTGGACCCACTTCTGTGCCATCACCGATTTCCACATTCTCACCGATGACAGTGAAAGGACCTATCTTTACATTTTTACCAAGTTTGGCATTGGGATGAACCACGGCAAATTTATGTATCTCCGCAACAGAATTGTTGTTGTCTGTCATAAAATTACACTCCTTTAGTATACCCAAAAGAATACATTTATTGTCTATTCTATAAATCAAAATATACCCTATAACAGCTACATGCCATTTTAGAGCAAATTTTGACATTTTTCAGGCAAATACTAAATATTCCTTTCATTTTCGTGGCAAATTACCCCAATTACTTCTCTTCAGGTCTCTGCAACGCAAAAGTAAAGTCTCCCTGAGCCGCAAAAACATCATCCACAAAAGCCTCAGCATGGAGACGTCCGTAATCGCCATGTACCTTCAAAAGCTCAGCTTTCATTACCAACTGATCGCCAGGTACGACCATTTTCTTGAACTTAATATTATCCATGCCACCAAAGAGGGCAATTTTCCCTCTATTTTCCTCAGGATAAAGCATAGCAATGCCGCCTACCTGAGCCATAGCCTCCAAAATCAATACTCCAGGCATAATAGCCTTATGAGGAAAATGACCATGGAACTGTGGTTCATTATAGGTAACATTCTTTATTCCAGTTGCTGACTTGAATGGGTCTATCTCAATAATTCTGTCCACCAGTAAAAATGGTGCTCTATGTGGTAAAATCTTCTTAATTTCGTCAATCTCCAATACCATAACAAATACCTTCTTCCTTTTAGATTATTTACAAAATTCCTTATACAAAAGCTTCGCCATTGTAGTATTCAGCGCATGACCGGACTTTACAGCAATAAAATGTCCCTTGACAATGCCTGCCAGACGCAAATCTCCCACAATATCCAAAATCTTGTGGCGTACCAGCTCATCAGGGTAACGCAGTTCATTCATCCACCCCTGGTCATTATAAACGATAACATTTTCCATGGTACCGCCCAATCCCAAGCCCATTTGACGTAGTGCCTCAACCTCGGCCTCATAGGCAATCGTACGGGCCGGTGCCACTTCCTTCTCAAATACCGTTGGATTTATTTCATAATCACCATACTGTATTCCAATTAATGGATGGGGGTTAATGGAGGTAAAACTCACCCGAAAACCGTCATAAGGAACCGCCAAAACAAATTTATCCCCGTCCTCCACCCGGTAGAGACGATCAATAATAATCTCCTGGCGAACCACATCCAATGTCTTGATGCCAGCCTTGGTAATAAGCTCCACAAAAACCTTGCTGCTGCCGTCGGCCACTGGTGGTTCTTCGGAATCAATCAGCACCTGACAGTTATCAATACCCAAGGCATTAAAGGCCGACATCAGATGCTCAATGGTAAACATTTTTATTCCATTATCTTCAATTGTTGTTGCTCTAAGGGTTGAAGTAACATTAGCTGCCTTAGCCTGAACCTGTGGCATCCCCGGTAGGTCATTTCTCACAAACACTATACCGGTATTTGCCTGAGCTGGCTTCAAGGTCATATGCACATCAACGCCTGAATGTAATCCTACACCTACATAACTCACTTCGGAATTAAGGGTAGTCTGATAAGCCAAATTCAGCCCTCCTTGACACAAAATATCACTATAATTTTACCTAATCTTCCCAATTTCTGCAAGAGTATCCGACTTAGGCCCTACTTGGTGATTAATCCAAG
This sequence comes from uncultured Anaerovibrio sp., assembly GCA_902785445.1. Classification (GTDB taxonomy): domain Bacteria; phylum Bacillota; class Negativicutes; order Selenomonadales; family Selenomonadaceae; genus Anaerovibrio. The sequence continues at coordinate 2,242 of CACZYN010000114.1, read as the reverse complement.
CCGATGCTGCGCACCGATTTCCACCGATCATGCAACCAAAACCAATCCTCAGGATACTTCCGAATATGCTTCTCCAATAAATCCATAATCTTTTGGGTAGCTGCCGCAATATCCGCCTTTTTATCCTTGGTATTATCTACGTAAATAGGAGGATATATTTTTATGTGATGGCCGCCATCGGAACGATGAATAATCTGCCCATGGAAAATAGGGGCATTCTTCATACGGGCGATGGATGCAGGACCAATAAAGCAGTTGGTTTTTCTGTTAAAGAAATCCAGAATTATTCCATCCCGTAAACTGGGATCCTGATCCGTAATGAGGCCAATCATCCAGCCCTCCTGCACCATCCGAATCATTTCCCGAACGCCACTGGTATAGGTGATATGCATGCCCACCATGGTACGGTACTCGTTAATGAATTTATCCATGGCCCCATCCTTTTGCTTACGGGCCACTCCTACCAGGGGTACACCGTATTGGGCCAGAGCCGCCCCCATTAACTCCCAGCTATCACTGTGGGAGGTGGCGATTATGCCTCCCTGCTTTTTCTCAATGGCCTCCTGCAAATATTCCAGTCCTTCAATGGACACATATTCCTTCATCCGGTCATTCTTGATAAGCTCCGGATAGCGAAGCACTTCCATTAACATAGGACCAAACTGTATCCATGAGGCTCTGGCTATGCGTTTAGCTTCTGCTTCATCAGTGCCCAGACAACGGACAATATTGTCTACGGCCATCTTTTTCCTTTTTCCCGGCACCACAGCCCAGGTCAGCTTTCCCAGTGCCTTTCCCAAATTATTGCAGGACTTCATGGAAAAGCAGCAGGCTAACCAGCTAAGAAATTTCATTAAATAGTATCCCATATGTAAAGCTCCTCGTATAATATACCATTAAAAAGAATTAATCATCATGGAAATAGTGTCAGTGCATTATCCATAAATAAATTGTACTATGGTTTAAGTATTAGTCAAGCCAATGAAAAAGGGCGGCAAAAATGGCTTCGCATTTTCGCTGCCCCTGCTTTTAGTTTTCTTCCAATTCCTTGATCTTCTTTTCCATGGTTTTAAGCCGCTTGGCCATATCAGAAATCTTTTGCAAATGTGCCTGCATTCTGAGCCATTCCTGATGTGGTCTGGCCGGGAAACCAGCATAAAATACTCCCTCAGGGGTATTGCCTATTATACCGCTCCGAGCCGCAAATACGGAATTACCACCAATATCAATATGACCAACAGTACCAGTCTGTCCACCAAAGGTGACGTTAGCCCCCGTATTGGTAGAACCGGAAATCCCCACCTGAGCCACAATCAGATTATTCGGTCCGATATGGCAGTTATGACCAATATGCACCAAATTGTCAATCTTGGTGCCATGACCGATAATAGTAGAACCGATAGTAGCCCGGTCAATACCAGCATGGGCACCAATTTCCACATCATCTTCCAAAATCACATTACCCACCTGAGGTACCTTGGTGTGAACGCCATCCTTGGTGGTAAAGCCAAAACCATCGGCACCAATTACCGCCGAGCTATGTACAATAACCCGCTTGCCTACATGGCAATGTTCCCGAATAGTAACACTGGAATATAAAGTGGCATTGTCATCTACAGTGGCATACTGCCCCACATAGACATGAGGATATATGGTAATCCCATTGCCGATAACAGCATGATCATCCACATAAGCGAAGGGTAAAATCGTAACCCCTTCACCAATAGTAACATCTTTTCCAATATAGGCATCCGGACTTACACCCTTGGCATGTCTAATAGGTGGTAGAAAGGTAGTGAGCAATACAGCAAAAGCTGCCCGGGTATCCTCCACATAAATTGCCGGTAACGGGAAATCCGTCTTTACAGTATTAGGCAGAAGCACAGCTCCAGCCTGGGACTTTGCTGCTTCCTCCACATGGGCCTCATCAGCAAAGGTAATCGTGTCTTTATCCGCACCTTCTATATTATTTACCCGACTAATTACAAGGGATTCGTCACCCTCCAGACGGCCTCCCACCAGTTTGGCTATCTCCTGCAATGTCATCTTCATAAGCATTTCTCCTCATTATTGGAGTTTCGCAATGACCTCATCAGTAACATCAACGCCACCAGTGATCATGCCATCCTTACCATTGCTGTTTACTACAGCATCCAGCTTCTTCTCCTTGGCAATACCATCCATAGCTGCAAAAATCTTGGACTTTACCTGAGTAGAATACTGCTGCTGAATTCCAGCGGCC
>CACZYN010000113.1 GCA_902785445.1 uncultured Anaerovibrio sp. | reverse complement strand
CTAATTCAACACATGTAGTCGATTTGGCTTTTTTCTTAGGGGGCGAGCCAGAAAAAATGGCTAGTTTTATAACTGGCGAATTAAACTGGCACAAGAGCGGTTGCGTTTATGCTGGCGCAGGGGTGACCAAAGATAAGGCACTTTTTAGCTATCAGGCTAATTGGGCCGCTCCTGGCCGTTGGGCAATTGAAATATTAACTAGTAAACATAGATTGTATTTTAAGCCCATGGAGAAATTGTCCATTCAGGAGCTGGGTTCTGTTGCTGTAAATCCAATTGAAATTGACGATAAGTTAGATTTGGAATACAAACCAGGATTTTATAAGGAAGTCGAGTCTTTTATAAATGAAATTGACGATGGCAAGAAAAAGACAATTCAGGACCAGTTGAGATATATGGATTATTTCGAAAAAATTGAGGGTAAGTAAAGATATTTTTTTATTTTCTTCATGTATGGTGATTAGTGTAAAATGTTTAGTTTAGATGATTTCATAAACAAATACGTTACCAAGCGGGAACAAAGTATGTTCCTTGAGGATATCGAAGCAAATAAAGAGCAGTTAAGTAAAAAAATAGCTGGAAAAAACGTTTTAGTTATTGGTGGGGCTGGATCTATTGGCTCGTCCTTTATCAAAGCGATACTGCCATTTAAGCCTGCTACTCTTGTCGTAGTAGATACAAATGAAAATGGTTTGGCGGAGTTGACCCGTGACCTCCGTTCAACAAAAGGTATGTATGTACCAGAAGATTATGTACCATACCCTATGAATTTTGCATCTCCTGTGTTTGAAAAGATGTTCAGAAGTCGTGGCGGTTTTGATATTGTGGCCAATTTTTCCGCACACAAGCATGTTCGCTCGGAGAAGGATATTTATTCGGTAGAAGCACTTTTGCAAAACAATGTATTACAGGCGAAAAAGCTCCTTGATTTGTTGGCAGAGCTGCCACCGGAGGAGTATTTTTGTGTTTCTACGGATAAAGCGGCAAACCCGGTAAATATCATGGGAGCCAGCAAGCGTATAATGGAGGATGTTATATTTGCATATTCAGATAAGTTCCCGGTAAAGACAGCCCGTTTTGCCAATGTGGCCTTTTCTAATGGGTCACTCCCAGCAGGCTTTATAGCCAGATTGCAGAAGCTGCAGCCAATAAGTGCACCCTCTGATGTGAAGCGGTATTTTGTATCGCCGGAGGAGAGCGGACAGATTTGTATGCTTTCCTGTATGCTGGGGAATAATCGGGAAATATTCTTCCCTCGTTTGGAAGAAGCCCAGATGATGACCTTTGACAAGATTGCAACAGCCTTCCTCAAAGAGCATGGTTATGAAGTATTGGAATGTGATAGTGATGAAGAGGCTATCAAAAAAGCGGCCGAATTGAGAAAAGGCAGCAAGCAATATCCAGTTCATTATTCTGGTTCCAATACTTCCGGCGAAAAGGCCTATGAGGAATTTTACACAGATTCTGAGAACGTGGAGATGAATCGCCTGAAATCTTTGGGGGTGGTGACTGACAAGGATATACCTGACAAAGCAAAAGTTAATGCGTTATTTGAAAAATTAACGGCTGTGTTTGAGAAGGATAGCACTACCAAGGAAGAGGTGGTGGCTATTTTGGCGGAGTATTTGCCAAACTTTGAGCATATTGAGACGGGGAAGTCGCTAGATAGTAAGATGTAAGACCTCATCCGTCTAGTTGATTGGCACCGACGGCGAATCCTAGTACCCGTAGGGTGCTTCTCCAAAGGAGAAGGCATAATGTTAACGGGAGATGTAAATGTGAGCAGATTTGTACCTTTATCAATACCAAATTTTGAGGGTAACGAAAGAAAATATGTGGACGATGCCATCGACCAGGGGTGGGTTTCCACTGGTGGTGCCTATATTACCAAGCTGGAGGAAAAACTTGCGGAATTTTTGCATACAGATAATGTGGCGGCTTGTCAGAGCGGTACAGCTGCTCTGCATCTTTCCATGGTGGAGGCTGGAGTGAGGCCTGGAGATGTGGTATTGGTTCCACCACTTACCTTTATTGCAGCGGTAAATCCAGTAAAATATCAGTTCGCCACTCCAGTATTTATTGACTGTGATGACAGCTTTTGTATGGATCCGGTAAAATTACAGGCATTTTGTGAAAATGAGTGTAGCTTTGATGGCTCCCAGCTTAGATATAATAATCAGCGAGTTAAGGCTGTAGTTGTAGTTCATGTCTTTGGCAATATGGCGGATATGATGGCCATTATGGATATTGCCAAGAAATACAACTTAAAGGTAATTGAGGATGCCACTGAGGCCTTGGGAAGTAAGTATACTTCGGGGCTGTTGGCTGGCAAGTATGCTGGTACCATTGGTGATTTTGGGTGCTATTCATTTAATGGCAATAAGATTATTACCACTGGTGGTGGTGGTGCAGTTACGGCCAATGATACTACGGTGGTAGATCACATCAGATATCTGTCTACCCAGGCCAAGGATGATGTTCACTATTATATTCATAATGAAGTGGGCTACAATTATCGTATGACCAATTTACAGGCAGCGTTAGGTGTGGCTCAGATGGAGGAATTGCCTGAGTTTATTCGTCGTAAGCAGGCCAATCACCAGCTGTATTGTGGCTTATTCGAGGGATTTGATTTGGGTAAAATGATTGGCTTCTGTGAAGATATTGATTCCAACATGTGGTTCTATTCCCTGGAAATAAACCGGGATAAGGTGAAGGCCTCCATGCGGGAGATTATTACTGCTCTGGAGAAGTGTGGAGTGCAGACCAGAGCCATTTGGGGACTAATCAATGAACAGGTTCCGTATCAGCATGAGGTGACTTATAAGCTGGAAAAGGCACCATATTATGCCGAAAGAATTTTGAATCTGCCCTCCAGTACTCAGATTTCTAAGGAAGATATTGAGTATGTGGCAAATCAGGTAAAAAAAGTGTTGGGGGAGTTTGCTCATGAATAAGGAGCGAATAAAGGAATTCACAAGTAAGTTGCCTTTGACTGTTGTGGAGGCCATGGCTATAATAGATGGCCATGCTGCTGAAGCTGGGCTGATTTTTATTGTGGATGGATCTGCGAGGTTGGTTGGATGCATCACAGATGGCGATATTCGTCGCTGGATATTAAAAGGTGGTGATGTGTCTGCCTCAGCAGAAAGTGTTATGCACAAAAATCCCATTTATTTAACTGAAAATGAGAAGTCCAATGCTAAGGCGATAATGTTGGAAAAGATTATTACAGCTATTCCAATAGTAGATTGTAATAATATGATTGTTGATATTGTTCTATCCCGAGAAGTTAGTAAAATAAAGAGCAAGAAAAAAAACTTAAAAGGCACTCCTGTTGTTATAATGGCTGGTGGTAAAGGAACAAGGCTTTATCCTTATACTAAAATTTTGCCGAAACCTTTGATTCCAATTGGTGACACCCCTATTGTGGAACGGATTATTGATTGCTATGTGGAATATGGTATCGATAGGTACTTTATGACTGTGAATTACAAAAAGGGAATGTTGAGATCGTATTTCAACGACCTTAATCCAGCCTATGAAGTGGTATTTGTGGAGGAAGACAAGCCCCTTGGGACTGGTGGCAGTGTTAAGCTCATCAAGGAAAAGTTTAAACAGCCGCTGTTTGTAACCAACTGTGATGCCCTTATCCGGGCTGATTACGGTGACATTTATGAGCATCATATCAAGTCTGGCAATGATATTACTATGGTTACGGCTTTAAAAAATATCACGGTCCCTTATGGGGTGGTTAATTCCGGTGAATATGGCGAGATACTATCTATGGATGAAAAACCAACGCTATCGTATTTTATCAATACAGGAATGTATGTAATAAATCCTGATACCATCGATTTGATACCAGATGATACCATGTTCCATATGACTCATTTGGTGGAAAAGGTGATGCATCAAGGTGGCAAGGTGGGGACTTATCCTGTAAGTGAGGATTCTTTCCTGGATATGGGTGAGTTTGAGGAAATGAAGCGCATGGAGCAGAAGTTGAATATAATTTCTGAGAAATAAGATTATCTTTATGTAATTGTTGGGTTCTGTCTAAAGGAGTGTTATTGGCAAATGTCTGGAACAAAAGTTATAGGCGGAGAATTTATTATTCCTGCTGATGTTTTGCAGATGGACAGTATAGGTAATAATGAGCCAGTATATTCCTTAGGGAGAACCTGTTTTTATGCTATTTTAAAGGATATGATAGCAAATAAACTCAGAGGAATACTTCTGCCAGATTATTTATGCAGATCTGTGGCAGAAGTACCAGCTAGGTTGGGATCTTCTTTTAAGCATTATCCTGTTGGCAATAACTTTTTGCCAAATATGGATAATATAAGAAAGATGTTGGCTTATAATGGTGAATCCTGGGCCGTATTGCTAATAGCTTATTTCGGTCTGGTGGATTTGAGTGATACTATAGACATAATACGTAGAGAATTTCCCCGTACGACAATAATTGTGGATGATGTGCAGAACTATTACGGTTTTGGCCAGCATAGTTATTATGATTATTGTTTTACCAGCTATCGAAAATGGTTCGCTGTACCGGATGGAGCGGATGTGCTAAGGAAGAATGGGACAAGAAAGTTGTCGGAATTCACGGAACAACCTAATTATGTACAGTATAAGACTGCGGGTAATTTACTAAAAAATCATGGTGATTTTATTGATGAAACAGTTGCCCTTGGATTGCTGGAAAAGGGGGAAGCTATGATGGATACGGAGTATCTGTATAGATGTTCTGATATTAGCTGTGAGTTATTCAAAAAAATTGATTTTAATCTGATTCAAGCCAAGCGTAGGGCAAATGCAAAAATATTGCATGAAGGATTGGAGGCGCTAAATGTTCAGCACCTATACGATGAAGCTAAAACCCCGTTATTCTTACCAATTATTGTGCCAAACCGGGACAGGTTAAGAAAAAGGTTCTTTTCTGAAAATATATTTACACCAGTGCATTGGCCGGTGGAAAGCAAAGAACTGCAAGGCAATAATGAATTGTACGTGACCGAATTGTCACTGATTTGTGATCAAAGATATGATGAAGCAGATATGGAGAGGATATTGCGTGTCATCAGAGATGAAATGTGAAATAAGAGATAACTGGGATGATTTGTTGGTTTCATTCCCAGCTAATAAACAAGATATTTACTTTACCAAAAAATATCTCAACTTATATGAAACCGAAAAAAATAAAGCTTTGTGTGCGATGTGCGTAGATGGCGATAATATGATGTTAATGCCGTATCTGCGTGGAGAGATACGAGGCTATTATGACTTTGAAACTGCCTATGGGTATGGTGGACCAGTTGCCAATACAGATGATGAGAAATGGTGTCATAATGCCTTTGAGGCTATACATAATTTTTTGGGAGAAAATAACTATGTGTGCGGGTTTAGCCGTTTCCATCCATTATTCAGTAATGAAAAGCTTATTAAAGAGTTCAATGGTAAAATGGAGAATAATGGCAGTGCACAATTGATATATGATCGACAGACTGTTGCGATAGATACGTCCCAAAGTATTGAAGATATATGGAAAAATCAGATTTCGTCCAAAAATCGCAACATGATAAGAAAGGCGGAAAAAAATCAGCTGGAATATAGGGCAGAATATGATTTCGACTCATATGAGGAATTTATATCCTTATACAGAAAAACGATGGAACGCTTAGTAGCGGATGATTTCTATTTTTTTGATGATAGCTATTTCAAAAAGCTTAGAGAGAATCTTTCGGATTGTTCTTTTTTAGGGACTGTAAGAAAAGACGACAAATTGATTTGTGCTGCTATATTTATGTATTCCAAGGAATATGGACATTATCACCTTGAAGGAAGCGATTGGAATTATTCCAGTTTGGGAGCCAATAATTACCTTTTGTGGAAAACTGCTTGTGAAATGCACGTTTGGGGTATTAGGGAATTTCACTTAGGTGGAGGAACATCCTCATCCCAGGAAGATTCTCTTTTTAAGTTCAAAAAAGCATTTAGTAAAAATTTGGAAAATTTTTATATAGGAAAAGAGGTTTTCAATGTTCCTGTATATGAACAGCTATGTAAGGATTGGGAACAAAACAACTATGAGAAAATACACATTTACGGGAATAGATTACTAAAATATAGATATTAGTGGATAACAGTTTTGGTATGTAGTACATGGGAGTGGCTAAAGTGAAGGATAAGTGTTTGATAATAGCAGAAGCAGGGGTTAACCATAATGGCGATATTAATATTGCCAAGAAGCTGTGCTTGGCAGCCAAGGAAGCCGGGGCTGATGTGGTGAAGTTTCAGACATGGGTTACAGAAAAGATTATTACTCAAAATGTCAAGCAGGCGGATTATCAGGCAGAGAA
>CACZYN010000112.1 GCA_902785445.1 uncultured Anaerovibrio sp. | reverse complement strand
TACCCTTTTAATACCCTGCCGTAAAAGTGCATGGTCATCTGCTATCAGCACTCGTATTGCCATTTGCCTTCCCTCACTTCAAACTATAAAACTCATCACGCCACACCATTGTACCATAACTAATATGATTATAAACCAAATATTATAAATTTTCCATTCAAAATAGGAAAAACTTCCTATTAAATATTACAAACCAATACGTTTTAAGAATACTTCACAAATTATGGGAGGATTTTGGCCTTGATAAAAATCATTATTTCGTCCTCAGATTCCAGATGTGAGCTACTTTGAAACAGTTTACCCAATATGGGAATATCCCCCAAAAAGGGTACCTTGGTAAAATGTTTTTCCTCATCCTTGCTTATCAGTCCCCCTATAATCAGAGTTTCTCCATCCTGAAGCCGCACCTGAGTATCCACGGACCGTTTTTGAAAACTGTAGGCCTTCATTTCCTTGACATAGCTTGGTGAGCTGACCTCAATATGCAATGTTGATTCTATGTACCCCTTATCATTTACAAAGGGCCGACACTTCAGGATTATTCCCGCTGGACGATAATCAATCGAGGTAGTTGTGGTGGTATTGGTAACCGATACTGCCGGTACCGGCACTTCGCCACCGATATTGATTACCGCTTCCCTTCCTTGCATAGTAACAATGTTGGGCTTGGATAACACCCGGGCTTTCCCTTGGGAGATAAGCAGATCCAACGTGGCATCATAGGTAAAATTATGGGGAATTTTGCTCCATTCCCAACTGACACCTATTTTTTCCCCTAAGGATTTCTTCATGGAAACCACCTTGGCTTCCAAAGATACCTGTCTGGCTGGAACATCCAACTTTTCCACCAATTGTCGGACTACAGCCCCTTCCTCCTGGGTACCATATACCAGCAAGGACCGTGAATTAATATCCACTCCCACTTTGGGCACATTCTTCTCAGTTAACACCTTACCAGTATTGGACTGGTTCCTATCATTAGCCGTATCCTTCTTATTTTTTGTGCCATCTTTACCGGATGGACTGCTGGATTTTTTTCGGGCATCCACATACTTCCTATCCCCTGCATGCCGATTTTGCAGATAGAGCTCCACTGCTCTCTGCATTTCCACTAAATCCGTATACTTTATGGGCATAATATGCACTTGCCCTAATTGAACGGATAAATCTTTCCCCCGTCCTACCAATAAAATATCCCCTTGGGTAAGCACAGTAAGACCACCAGCTGCAGCAAGTTGTTGAATAACCTCCTTAGGCGACAAATCCTTAATGTTTACACTAACCTTTGTATCAATACCGCTGTCCATTACCACATTGATATTGCCTTCCCGGGCAGCAAACCGAATAAGCTCCTGCACACTGCCATTGGATACATTTAGCGACAAGGCCTCACACCCGGTGGTAATTAGCATAGAAAAAATTATTACCAATATAATCTTTAATTTCACCTTTACCTTCACAACCTGTTTCTCCCGTCTATCTTATTTTTAAATTCCTTCTGCCATGAGAGGTAAGCACCTGTACCGTTGCTTCACCGATATGTTCCACTACTATCTCCTTAGCAGCTTCCCCTTCCTTTAACAGGTATTGTTCCCCCTCGTATTCTATTAAAGATGCTCTCTCCTGGCCTTCCCACATGATTCCTCGTAGTACCGGCAGTTCTTTATTGGTTTTATTTTGCTTATTTCCTTGGGAATTTTTCCCTGTTGACTGTGCACCGGCAACACTACCTTGCTGTGGAGGGGACTTTTTCTCCATTCCTCCAGCTTTGGTATCCTGTTCAAAGGGGTTATACAATTGGTGGTTTTCCTGAGCTCTTTTTAAACCATGCACCTCCTGAAATCCATCGCTTTTATCCTTGTCTTCAGTTCCGGCCGAAAAAGCAGTAATAGCCTGAGGCGACTGCCCCAGGCTATTACTGCACATAAAAACTATCCCCACGCAAAGTATTACGAACAATCCTATGCGTGCCCATAGATAATCCTTCAATAATTGCAAAAAATGCCGGCCAGCTGTCTTGGCAAGGGATGTTATTCTACCCTGCAATTTCGCCACTCCTTTTCGACATATTATGCTGACAGGAAAACCATGCAAAAGGACTACACGCTTGCGAATTCCTGTCAAATAATATTGATTCTATTAATTTGTCAAATTACGGTTACTTCTTCAAAGCCTGAAGGCTTGGCCCCATAATGCGTTTATAGGCCTCAACTCCTGGCTGATTGAAAGCATCCACGTCAGCCAACTCCCCTTCATAGGCAATGGATAAGGCCAACATGTAGAGAAGTTCCCCTAAATGATAAGCATCCAATCTCGGCAGGGAGAACAGGGCGTTAAAGCGATTGTTGGAAGCCAAGGCATCCGCATTGGACTGGCGGGCCACCTCCAAAGCCTGACTCATCTTAACACCGGAAATATCCGCCAATTTCTTTACCTCTGGGAAGGAATTGGGAATAACAAAGTCCGTATCCCAGTTTTCCACCCGGATAAACTGAACCACCTTGTTCAGCTTGCCCTCCTGATGCTGCTGGGTCTGGGCGTGCATATCCGTGGTACCCACCGCCACGATTGGGGTACGGCCATAATATACATCCTTGCCATTTCTGTCTACCTGTTTGCCCAAAGATTCCGCCAACAACTGAATATACCATTCGGATACGGATTTCAGGTAATCACCATACGGCATCATTACTTCCATATCCCGGCCATATTTTTCCGAAGCAATATACTTTAGTACCGCATTTAATAGTGCCGGATTCTGCCATACATCTTCATTCTGGCAGGCTATATCCATATCCTTGGCCCCATTGAGGAAGGCTTCAATATCAAAACCACACACTGCTGCCAATACCAGACCCACATCACAGAATATGGAGAAACGTCCCCCCACTCCATCCGGTACACTGTACTGTGGCCAATTATTGTCCATAGCCAGCTTCTTCAAGATAGTTGGTTTTTCCTCATTCGGATCAGTAACGGCTATTACCTCCACTTCAATATCCGGATTTTTTTTCAACGCCTCATAGATTACCATGAAATTGGACATGGTATCCAAGGTGCCACCAGATTTGGAGATAACCATTAAATCCACCACCAGCTTGCGCTTTAAGTGGGATTTTACGATGCGGGAGGACCGGTCCAGCTCCTGGATCAAATCACCAGTACGCCGCGGATCAATGTTATTACCGCTGAAGTAGATCTTTGGCATGCCACCCCGTTCTTCCGTGGTCATGGAATTCCAAAATTCACCGCACTGTACATCAAAAATCACCTTATCCCCCAGGTAAGAACCGCCTATACCCAAAGAAACCACTGCATCCACCCGATTTTTTACCGAATCAGTGAGTTCCTGCAGATGTTTTATGGATTCCGGTGAATTAAGATGCCCTTCCTCCACATAAGGCAGCTGGGAAAAGTACACCTTCTCCGGCGTACCGTCCTTGGACAGGTGTCCCCTGATTATTCCATCCTGACGCATAACCTTAATGGCCTTATTGGCCTCGGCTATTTTTGCCCCCAAGTCTTTTACATCCTGTTCAGTAACCTTTCCTTCCCCTACCAGGTTGCTGTAATCGAATGTAAAACCCGACTTTAATCTAAGCTCCATAGGAAATCCCCCTCACTTTTATTCTTTTATGTATACTTCGTGAAAAAATTTAGATTTCCTTGTTATTTTTTATTTAGCCGTGATGTTTTTTATATTTATTCTTACCCTTTAGCGGATTCCTGATTATAGACATCCTTTAACAGGGTTTCCTTGCGAAGTTCCAGGCACTCACACTTGCGTTCCCCAGCATCCACATTGCGGATGGTTTCCAAAATTATCTCACCAATCATGGGAGCATCATCATAAAAAATATCCGTCATATCCTGATGGGACCATTTCTTAATACCTTCACCATAATTTACAGTGAAATACAGCCCTGCATAGCAAGCCCCAATTTCCCGGGCCAGATACACCTCCGGACACATACTCTGTCCCACAATATCCGCATGGCCGTTTAGCATTGCCACCTCAGCCGGGCTACCGCTTTTTCGTGGCCTCAATTAGAGCCTGACGCAGCTCTGGACATAAAGCATCCCGCATCACCAAGAGATAACGCCCGTCCAGCATAACGTCTTTGCGCATGGACATATCCAAGTAATCATCCGGTACCATGAAATCCCTAATATCCAAGAGCTTGTTCACGGTACCTACGCCTCCCTCGGAAATAATCCGCTTGACTCCCGCCTCACGAAATACCCAAAACACCTGCCGTGAAGCATCTGCCCGAGTAACCCCGCTGCGCCAGCCGTGCATCCGCACCGTAAGAACATGCTTATCACCTACAGTAAAATGCCGAAAGGCCGGGCTTTTGCCATAGGGTGTATCAAAATACAAATTCTCCGCCACAATCTTAACATCCGCATCCGGCACATTGGCTGGAAAATTGCTGGAGAGGGTACCGGAACCGCCCACCACTGCATAATCGGCCTTGGGAATCATCATTTCCGCCATATCAGAACCTCCGTAAAATCTCGTACTTGGTATTACGCTGGGCTGGCTTCTTGCCAGCGCCCTTAATCATTTCCACCATCTTGTTTATAGACATATCATAGGCTGTACCAGCCGCCCTTACTACATTTTCCTCCAGCATGATGCTGCCTAAATCATCAGCACCAAAACCTAAGGTCAGCTGTCCAATGCGCTCCCCTTGAGTTACCCAGGAACCCTGAATATGTTTGATGTTATCCATATAGAGACGACTCATGGCCAGATTGCGCATATAATCCCAGCCGGATACCTTTTCGCCACCCATTGCCGTATTGTGAGGCTGGAAAGTCCAGGAAATAAAGGCACGGAAACCTCCAGTCTTGTCCTGAAGCTGACGAATTCTGTCCATATGCTCAATACGCTGGGCCATGGTTTCACCTAAACCAATAACCATCGTAGCCGTGGATTCCATGCCAATGGAATGGGCACACTCCATCACGTGGAGCCAGTCTTCGGTCATAATCTTTTTCGGGCTGACCCTTTTTCGCACCTCATCCACCAGAATTTCCGCGCCACCTCCTGGCAGACTGTCAAGGCCGGCCGCCTGCAACCTTTTCAGGCATTCCAATATGGAAATTCCCTCCTGATAGGCAAAATGCTGAATTTCCGTTGCCGTAAAGGAGTGAATGGTAATGTCATATTTGTCTTTAATGGCCCGCAGCATATCCTCATAGTATTTGAGACCCAAATCTGGGTACAATCCCCCCTGAATCATCAGCTGAGTACCACCGGCATCCACCGTTTCCTGTACTTTATTCAGTATTTCTTCATTGGTGAGGAGATAGGCATCCTTGTGGTCTTTTCGCCGGAAAAAAGCACAAAAACGGCACTCATTTTTGCACACATTAGTATAATTAATATTTCGGTCCACAATAAAGGTAACAGTATCATCAAACCGCTTGCGACGTTCCGCATCCGCCGCCCGGCCCATTTCTATAGGGTCGCCGTGGGTAAGAAGTTCAATGGCTTCCTTAGCTTCCATGCGCATTTATTCCGCCTCCTTTATAGGATGATAGAAGGTATCTCTCTCCACTGGTATCATACCTGCTTCGGTAATCAGCGCTCTAAGCCGTTCCCTGGTGGTACCGGTACCGGTCTTGGCGCCGGCCTCATGAATAATCTTTTCCTCACCGATGGTACCATCCAAATCATCAGCCCCAAAGCCAAGGGCCAGCTGAGCCAACGGGGTAGTCAACATAATCCAGAAGGCCTTTACATGATCAATATTATCCAAAATTAAACGGGACATGGCAATCATCTTCATGTCCTCCCAGGAGCCCACCCGTTTTAAATGACTGAGCTGGGTATTCGCCGGATGAAATGGGAAGGCAATAAAGGCCTGAAATCCTCCGGTTTCATCCTGAATATCCCGCAGGGTAAAGAGATGCTGCAGGCGTTCCTCAATGGTCTCAATGTGACCATACATAATGGAGCAGTTAGTGCGTATCCCCAATTCATGGGCCGTCTTGATGGTAGCGATCCACTGGTCGGTAGTCGCCTTTTTCGGGCATATTTTTTTGCGTACCCGATCATTGAGAATCTCCGCTCCCCCTCCAGGCAGGGAGGACAAGCCAGCCTCCTGAAGTATTTCCAATATTTCCCTTACCGGCTTACCGGTCATCTGACTGAAATGTACCACCTCAACAGGGGTAAAAGCCTTGATGTCTACATCAGGAAGCGCCGCCTTCACCTGGCGCACCACATTGAGATAATAATCAAAATCCTTTGTGGGGTGCAAAGCACTCACAATATGGATTTCTCCCAGATTCTTTACCTTTTGGGCATCTGCCAAAACCTTGGCAATATCCTCTGTTTCCATAACATAGCCCCGCTTGTCCCCTTCTTCACACTGGAAGGCGCAGAGCGGACATCCGGAAGTACAGATATTGGTCAGATTAATATGCCTGTTTACGTTATAATAAACATTTTTGCCGCTTTTCTTTTCCTTCAGCTTCCGGGCACAAGAGGCCAAAAACAGCAGGTCATTATCCTCGTACAAAGCCAAGGCATCCTGAAAACTCAGGCGTTCTCCTTGCTCAGCCTTGGCCCTGGCATTTTTTATTTCTTCTTCAGTCATTTTGGTAAATCTCCTTAAAAACTACACTAACAGTCAGTCAAAGCGACGCAATATATTGAAATTGCAATCACAAGCCGCCGGGATACGACCGGCATCCCGAATAATCTTGATAATATGATCCTCACTAAGGGACGTAGGGCTGGTAGCCCCCGCATCATGAAGAATAGTTTCCTTATGAATGGTTCCATCTATATCGTTAGCACCAAAGCTCAAAGCTACCTGAGCCACCGGAATCGTCAGCATAACCCAATAGGCCTTGATATTTTTAAAGTTATCCAGCATCAAGCGTGATATGGCCATCGTCCTAAGGTCGTCCCACATGCTGGTCTGCTTTATACTCTGACCCAGTTCCGTGTTCTTGGGCAAGAACGGGAAGCAGATAAAGGTCTGAAATCCCCCGGTTTCATCCTGCAAATCCCGCAGCTTAATCAGGTGATCCACGCGCTCCTCCAGGGTTTCAATATGACCATACAGCATACTGGCATTAGTCTTGATTCCCAGCTTGTGGGCCGTTCGGGCCACTTCCAGCCACTCCTCGGCTGTGGCCTTCTTCGGGCAAAGCTCCCCCCTTATACGGTCGGAGAGAATTTCTGCACCGCCTCCCGCAATGGATTTTAATCCGGCTGCCTGCAGTTTTTTGAGGACCTCCTGAATACTCAGTCCGGAAATTTTGGAAAAATGGGTAATTTCCACTCCGGTAAACCCCTTCAAATAAAGCTCCGGGAATTCATCATGCAAAGCCTGCAGTCGCTCCAAATAGTCCTCAAAGGTCCAGTCAGGATGCAACCCGCTTACCACATGAAGTCCCGCTAAATTAGGGTCTTTCTTGGCATCCCACACTACAGCCAAGGCCTGCTCCACACTAAAGGCATACGCCCCTTTGCTGTCCTTGTCCTTGCCAAAGGCGCAGAACTTACAGTGGGAAGTACATATATTAGTGAGATTAACGTGGCAATTAACATTGTAATACACAATATCCCCGCACTTTTCCCGGCGCACCTTATCCGCCATGGCTCCCAGCCAGGCAATATTGGAACAGTTAAACAGCCTGATTCCATCCTCCCGGCTCAGGCGTTCCCCCCTTTCGATTTTTTCCTCAATATCTTTATACTCAACAGTTGCAAGCATTATTTTCCTCCCAGAATTTTTCACTATTTACGCTTTTTTAATTTCCCGAATATTTTTCTTCATCTTGTGCAAGGTGTAATAATAGGCGATGGCTAATGGTATGCAGGATCCGAACCAAGCCGCCGGGCTGGCCAGAGTAGCCCCCCAGAAGCCCAGACTGTCCACAAAGCAGAGGGCTACCACGGCACGCATAACCAGCTCCATAACCCCAGCCAAGCTTGGCACAAAGCTTTGCCCTAATCCCTGCAACGTATTGCGATAAATGAATAACAGGGACAACACAAAATAACACACACTGGTGCTGACCAGGTAAACCTGCCCCAAAGCCACAACCTCCGGCTCCGATTCGCCCACAAATAATTCCATAATCATAGGGCCAAAGATAATATTAAATATGCCCACCAATATGCTAAAGCTACCGGACATAATGATACACTGATTAACGCCCTTTTTAATTCGGGCCAGTTTCCGGGCACCATAATTTTGCGCCGTATAAGCCGCCATGGCAATACCAAAAGACATCATGGGCATTAAGGCGATGGTCTCTACCTTTTGGGCTGCCGCATAGGCCGCTACCGGCACTGGCCCCAAGCGGTTCAGGGCTATCTGCAAGATCACTGTACCCAAAGCAATAATTGAGGTTTGAAAGGCCATCGGAAGGGCAATTACCAGATGTTTTTTCAGAAAATCCCAATCTAAATCCCAATCCTGCCGCCGAATTCTCAGCAGGGGTACTCTATTCCAAATATAAATCAGAACAATTACAGCCCCCAAAAACTGGGATACCAGCACGCCATATGCAGCTCCGGGAATTCCCCATTCAAATACCAACAAAAATATTGGTTCGATAACGATGTTTATGCAAAGCGCTGCTGCCAATATATAGGTTGGTCGGCGGCTATCGCCCAACGCCCGAATAAGGTTCGCTTCCAGCATAAATACCACAGTAATGGGGATACCGACAAAAATAATCGAGATAAAGGATACCGCTCCATCCAGAATATCCGGTGGTGTATCCATCATAATAAGCATATCCCTGGCCGTCAGGACACCGATTACTGCCAAAATTGTCCCCACGATCAGTCCCAGTAAGAGGCAGGCGGCAGCACTTTTATGGACCCCTTCATAGTCCTTGGCCCCAAACCGTTGACCCGTATAAATGGACAAGCCGGCGGACAAACCAATTACATAGCCCACCAGCAAAAACATAAGGCAGCCGGTACAACCAACTGCCGCCAGAGACTCTACCCCCAGAAAACGCCCCACCAATAAGGTATCAATAAAACCATAAAGCTGCTGAAAGATATTTCCTCCAATCAGTGGCAGAGTGAAAAACAAAATCAGCTTGGCTGGGTTGCCCTCCGTCAATTTTTTCGTCATTTTATAACCTTCTTTATTCTATGTACAATGTAACAAAACTCCGAAGTTTCTCCCGGAAAAAGATCATACTATTCTCTAAAGCTAACGCCGAAGGCTCCAGCTTGTTCCAATGAAACCGCTGGGGTTGTCCCGTACGGAAGTCCGCAGGAAACGGTATTACTTCAAAGCCTTCCTTTTGAAAGTTCAGCACAGACCGTTCCATATGAAAAGCCGAAGTAACTAAAATTGGTCTTTTAAAGCCCCTATCAGTCAAAATTTTACAGGTAAAAATCGCATTTTGCCTGGTATTAATACTCTGATCCTCTACGATAATATCCTGCTCAGGAATTCCCAAGGCCTGCAGCTCTCTACGGGCAATTTCCGCCTCATTACCGCTGTCGGCATAAACCTGTCCCCCCGACAGAATTATCGGCAAGGGGCGCTGGTGATAAATCTGAGCCGCCAGCACCATGCGGCTGCCCGCTGCACAGGAGAGAGTACCTTCTCCCGCCATAGACGGATTCCCTGCCATGGCCCCGCCACCCAAAACTATGATACAATCCCCGCTGGATATTTCCGGTCGGGAATATTTATTTTCCAGCGAATTTATCAACATACCAGAAAGCCAGCTGGTGGATAAAAGATAAAAGATCATCGCTACTGCCGACAATACAGTCGCCAGTCTGTATTCCTGTTTTCGCCACAGAATACAGGACACAACAAACAGTATTATAATGAATAGTCCCGGCGGCAGCAACAGGCTGGCACCAAATTTTAGCAAATAAATCATCTTAATCACATAATCCTTTACGGTTTCCAACGCATAAATATCATTTTGATTTGGAATATCCCCCCAATATGTACTATAATATTGCCATGATTAAAAATTTATGGCAAGTAGTAATGTGCATTTAAAGGAGAGGCGTATTATGGCAATTATTAAGAGCAATGTTATTCAGGCCGAAAAAAAAGCTGGTGGCAAGGGCACCATCACCATTGAAAAGGTATTGGGAGAAAATGAGCTGGGCTGCAACGAAATGTTCGCCAAGGTAACCATCCCACCAGGGTGTTCCATCGGCTTCCATGAGCATCATGGCAATACGGAAACCTACCACATTTTGCAGGGTGAGGCTCTGTACAACGACAATGGCAACGAAATGAAAATTGGCGTAGGCACCACCACCTTCTGTCCGGATGGTGAAGGCCACGGCATTGAAAACTGTGCTTCTGACGGTGATTTAGTATTTATGGCGTTGATTACGAAGATACTTTAATATCAACTAAAACAGAAGGTCGGCACATATGTGCCGACCCTCTTTTTTTATGCATTTTCCATCAGAGGTATCATTAAAAT
>CACZYN010000111.1 GCA_902785445.1 uncultured Anaerovibrio sp. | reverse complement strand
CAATGTCTTTTAAACGCTGGGCCACCTCCCGGGTAATAAGGGTTCCATTAGTAGACAGGGTTGGTCTGACCCCCTTCTTTTGGGCGTATTCCGCCAGCTCAAAAAAATCTGGCCGAATAAGGGGCTCTCCACCGGAAAACAACAGTACCGGTACCTTAAAATCTGCCAAATCATCAATAAAGGTCTTGGCCTCCTGGGTGGTTAATTCATTCTGATACTTTTTACTGTCAGAATTCATATAGCAGTGACGACACTTCAAGTTACAGGTTTTAGTGCTGTTCCATACCACCACTGGTCCCATACCTTCTCCGGCACCATTTTTCACTCTGCTGGCACCCTTGGTATATCGCAAGGAATCACCATAATATTCTCTGGCAAATAATAACTTGGTAACGCTAATCATCTTGTATCCCCTATTAATCTATAGTTTAGTCTTTACTTATTCCCGCAATAAGCAGTTTTAGCTTCATCTCGATATTTTCCTCAAAGGAAATATCTACACGGCTATAAGCCGCTCCCTGAAACATGGAATGAAATAATTCCGAGATAATTTCCGCCGATACATCCTGACGAAATTCACCCTTTTCCTGGCCGTTACGAATAATATTCAAAAAAGCCCCCATAAACTTCGGCGGGTCCATACCCTCAGGACGACTTCCCTTGGAACGGGAATGCCCCATGGCCTCGGTGAACAACAAAGGCAACAGATAACGGTTTTCTGCCACCAAACGGGCCGTAAACATAACCATTTCATGCAATATCTCTCGATTGCTGGAGGTCTCCTGCATAATAGCCGTCATTCGCTGCCCAAAGCTTTCGGCTGACCTGTTCAAGAGCTTCAGCAAAACATCCTCCTTAGAGGAGAAATAGTTGTAAAAGGTGCCCAACCCCATATCGGCCTCTTTCATAATATCCGCAATGGATGTCTCCAAAAAGCCCTTTTGGGTGAACTGGCTCACCGCTGCATCCAGTATTTCATTGCGGGCCTTTAACTTTTTTTGCTCACGCCGGCCCATCTTTTCCTGTTCAGCCACCATACCTGCCTCCTTGGTGAAATTTATCATAAATGTGAAATATGAATATCATTCATTTTTATAACTTCTAAAGTATAACACAACGAGAAGCATAAAAAAAGGGCCGTGAGAAATTCACAGCCCCGAATATACAATGGTGACCCAGGAGGGACTCGAACCCCCGACCCCTTGATTCGTAGTCAAGTACTCTAATCCAGCTGAGCTACTGAGTCATTGACTGGCCTAATTAACCAGCAGACTTATTCTACATCTATAAAATCATTTTGTCAAATCATTTATGAAATAAAACCACAAAATAGCAAAAGCCAGACGGAGGTCTATCGGGGCACGCTCGCGCTCGAGGCAGTTTCCCTAGTGGTACTAAGCTTGCACGGCACTGTCGTTTGTCCTCGCTAAGTGCCAAGGGAAACTGATGTCCCCTTATAGACCTCCGTCTGGCTAAAAACTCTACAATTCAGCCTTCTTCACCCCGTCCGGGCAAATGGTCTCACTAAACTTCAAAAACTCCTTATCACTGCCAGCACAGGTAAAAATCTTCTGATGTTCCGCCGGTACCAGCTGATTTTCCTCCACCAGACTAATATCTAGCTGTATCCGATTATTTTTATCCTGCCGGAAGGAATATTCTCCCCGGGTACTCAGCCACTCATTAACCATTTCCAGATTAATAAAAGAAGCCTTCTTGTTATATTCCTTATATTCCTCCGTAGCCGCAGCCGCCGCCTGTTTCATATCGGAAAAGCTGCCCAGCAAATAAAAATCCAGGCTATCCGGCGTTGTTATTAATTTTGTTACTATATATGCCACTTGTCACCATTCCTTAACTTCTTCCATGGTAGGCGGGATTTCTTTGGCTGCTTGTTTTCCCAGGCAATAATTGCTTCCAAAACCGAACCGGACACACAGCGGGATTTGGCGGATATGCTCATGCAATTATCCGGCTTGGTGCTTGGATCTATTTCCGCAATTTTCAATCCTGTACGCACTGGGCAATCATCATGAAGCATGCCACGCAGTACGCCAGCTATCGGGGTACGAATTTCCAGCACATGGCCACCTTCCATATGGAGCTTGGCAATCACTTCATTCTTGTTAATGACATAGGCAGTAGGGTGCCCAGCTTCCAAATACCCATCGCAAGGAGAATTAATGGAATGGGAGGCCTTCATCAGCGCCCGGGCCTCAGCAATCTCCTTTTCCGGCATGGCAATACCGTCATGTATTATCCGTCCCAGATTATGTCCCCGGGAAGTTTCAATAACACAGGTGACATCCTTACCCGCCACAAATCCCGGGCCAACGCCAATGGTCAAGGGAGCCATATCTTTATGGGTTCCCATATTTCGCTTGGCATAAATGGCATCCACCAATACATTAGGATGAAGTTTTTCCAAACAATTGGCTTCCGGATCCACCATAATAACAATATTACCTTCTTTAAGCAGTCTTTCTGCCTGCTTCAAATCATCGGCCCGATAGCAGGTTGTCCGTTCAACTCGAGCTTCCCCATCGTAAATAGCCTCTGAAAAGACAATATTTCGTCGAATAGCAGAGGGATATTGTCTTTCCAACATCAATACCTTATAGCCGGTATTGTGCAAACGGTGGGCAATACCAGTCGCCAGCTCGCCACCGCCACGGATAACCACAAGTTTCTTCATTGCTCAATACACGCCTTTCTATTAGTTATCCTCGTATATACGTACCCGCAGTTTTAAGCCTCGCTCATCACATAGCTTCTGACAGCGATCTATTTCCTGCTGATTTTCCACCTTTTCCACCACAGTCAAAACAACATTGGGAATATATTTTTTGCAATCAACGGCAAACTTAAGCATGGCATCATAGGATTCAATGCCA
Organism: uncultured Anaerovibrio sp.; assembly: GCA_902785445.1. Taxonomy (GTDB): domain Bacteria; phylum Bacillota; class Negativicutes; order Selenomonadales; family Selenomonadaceae; genus Anaerovibrio. The sequence continues at coordinate 3,548 of CACZYN010000111.1, read as the reverse complement.
TATTTTGCCCGGGTAAGTTCCAAATATCTTTCCGCATTGGAGGCATTAAGACTTATGGACACAGTATCCAAAATACCACCAGCGAAATCCCCTGCAGTAGAGCGTCCATGGGCCAAATCCGACAATCCGTTGGTATTAAGCCGGGTCTTAATCTTCGGATGGGTATCTTTGATGTACTTCAGGAGCTCCACTACTGTTTCCAAACGCATAGTAGGTTCTCCAAAGCCGCAAAATACTATTTCCGACACATAATCCCAGGGAAGATCGTCCAATTCCTGCTTCACCTGCTCCACCGTAGGCTCTTCCTTTAACCAAAGGGAGCTTTCCTCCGCCATTTTCTTCATATTGCGCAGACAAAAGGTGCAGGCACAATTGCACTTATTGGTCAGATTTATATATATTCCCCGCTGTCCTTCCGGCTTTTCCTTAAGACTGTCTGCCACGGTTAAATATCTGCCGCCTTCATGGGTTGCATAAACTATCATGTTCTTACTCCATACAAATCATTTCAGTTCTGTTAAATATTCCTCAAAGGCCAAGCCGTAATTCCACGGTAAATCCAGCTCAACCGTATATTCCAATACCTTATTGATGAAATCCGCTGCCTTTTCCACTGCTTCCAGCAGGGAAAGACCATTTATCAGGCTGCCTGCCACTATAGCCGCAAAGGCATCCCCCGTACCGGACCGATCGTCCCCAACCTTGTCCCGTACGACAAATTCCTGAACTCCATCCTTTTCAAAGACAAAATTCTTAATATGGGCATTGTCACTTAATCCGGTAATAACCACCTGCTTAGGCCCCTTTTCTGCCAGGGCTTTTCCCATGGAAACCAGCTGGTCCTCCGTGGCCTTGCCATCCTTTGGATAAGGAATATCCAACAGCTGACAAGCCTCAGTCAAATTAGGCGTCACCAAATCAGCCCATTTTAACAACCGACGCATCTCCCGGCACATTTCCGGTGTATAGGAGGAATACAGTCGCCCATAGTCTCCCATTACCGGGTCCACCATTACTCTGGTATCCTTCTTTTTAAAGTGATGAATAAAATATTCCACCAAATTTATCTGATCCAGAGAACCCAGAAAGCCCGTACAAATCCCGTCAAAGGCTATGCCGTGCTGTTCCCAGTTTTTCATATAGGGCATCATGCGCTGGGTGTAGTCATCCAGATAATGGGGAGTAAACCCCGTATGTACGGATAAAATTGCCGTAGGAAAGGGGCAAGCCTGTATTTTCATGGCGGAAATCAATGGCAGTTCCACCGTTATTGAACACCGGCCAAAACCCGTAATATCATTTACCAGGGCAATGCGTTTCTGTCGTTTTTTCATTCCAAAGTCAACCTTCTATACAATCTTGCATCCACTCATTTTACCCGTCGCAAAGACGGTCTGCGTGGCTGAATTTCCTGCTTTAATGCTTGCGCAATAAGCTCATGTTCCTTTTGTTTTTGGGTTTGACGGCTGATATTTATCAATATGCCCACCGCAAACAACGATGTGAGAAGGGATGTACCTCCATAACTAATAAAAGGCAACGGTACACCAACTACCGGGAACATCCCACTAATCATAAATAGATTAGCGGCAGCTTGACCTCCCACCAACAACAATATACCTGTCCCCAGAAGCTGGCCATAAGTATCTGGGGCATTTTTAGCTATTTGAGCTGTATAATAACAAAAACCAATATATACCAATAACATAGCCAGCACCACTATAAAGCCAAATTCCTGGCTAAATACCGCAAAGGCAAAATCAGTGTGGGCTTCCGGCAAATAGTCATATTTGCTAAGTCCTTGGCCAATCCCCATGCCAAACAAGCCGCCAGAGCCAATTGACATCAAGGAGCGAACTATCTGATAGCCCTTATCCTGGGCATAGGGCCACGGATCATAGGTTACCATAATACGTTCCATACGGTAAGGCTGCATATAACACATGGCTACCACCGCTACAATGCTGACCAATAATACCCATTTAAGTTTACCCCAGCTAAGTCCGCCAACTACCAGCATTACCGCCGGGATACCAATAATAATACAGGCAGTTCCCATGTCCGGTTCCAAATATACCAGCAGGGCCATCGCTGCGATAACACCGTACTGTCGGTTGAACATATTTATAACTCTTCCCTTGGCATGTCGGAAAGAAATATAATACCCCGCCAGCATGATACTGCACATTTTAGCAAATTCCGCTGGCTGTACCGAAATTCCTGGTAAGGTTATCCAGCGTTTGGAACCATTTATAGAAACCCCAAAGGCCAAAACAAATATCAACGATATGGTAATAATTACCGTTACAAAACCAATCCAGGAACGCCACTTATGGTAATCCACCTTGGCGGCGATAGCACAGCAGACCAGGCCCAAAACCATGCTTATGGCATGACGATTCAAAAAATAATAGGGTGTTTCATAGTCACGTTCAGCCATAACAAAAGTAGAGCTGAACACATTGAACAACCCCGCTATCAACAATATGATAACCATGGCCATCATGGCCTCATGGTTATTTTTCCATATTTTCCCCAGCTTTCTTTGTTCCAGCCGTTGCATATTTGTCACGGAAAGGTTACCTCACACCGATTAATTTTCTCACCAAATCCACTAAACTTTCGTTCATATTCCGTCATAATATTGTCCGGACGATTCTCTGCGTGCAGATCAAAGGACACATCATCGACCTTAAGGCCCGCTTCTTCAAACTGCTCCAAGGAAAAATCAAATAACGGCCGATTATCGGTTTTGAATATCAGCTTACCTGGGTGCTTCAATAACTTGGCATAACGCCGTAAGAAGCCAATATGGGTCAAACGACGCTTAGCATGCCGTGCCTTAGGCCATGGATCACAGAAATTTACATAAAACTGATCCACTTCCCCCTCAGCAAAAATAGTTTCGATGTTGTTGATATCAAAGACCAATAATTTTACATTGTTGAGCTCCAGCTCCCGAATTTTCTTGGCGGCCATGTATAACACATCCTGCTGGGCCTCAATTCCAATAAAATTAATTTCTGGATGCCTTAAGGCCATCTGACTGATAAAGTCCCCTTTACCAGTGCCCAGCTCCACGTAAAGCTCTCCTGGACGGCCAAAAACTTCAGACCATTTTCCCCGCTGGTCTTCCCCGGCCGGTTTGTCCTTTGGGAACACAAAGTCATCAAAATTATGAATAGCCTCGTCTACCCAAGGCTTTCTCCGTAAACGCAAATCTATCGCTCCTATTCAACATTTTAAACGCTAAGGAAGGTGGTGCCTATATGAAGGACATTATTTTGCCTTGGCACTTGGTGAGCACAAGTCAAAGACGCCGTGCGAACCTAGTACCACTAGGCAAAATACTAAGCGAAAGCGGTCCGAATATAGGTCTCCACCTGACGCTTTTATTTCTTTTCGAATCCATATTTCTTGAGATACCGATACAAAGTCACCCGGCTAACATGGAGAAGATTAGCCATCCGGCTCACATTACCGCCAGCGGCCTTCCATGCCTTTATGAAAATATCCTTATCTTCCTTCCACTTGTTATCCGGCTTAAC
>CACZYN010000110.1 GCA_902785445.1 uncultured Anaerovibrio sp. | reverse complement strand
CCCAACATATACCTTGTTGGCGGAAATGTCTGCCCCATTGGCTATGTTAGCTGAGGTGATGCGCCCCTTGTCGCCAATATTCAGTGAAGTATATACGCCGCTGCCCTGAAGCACTCCGCCACTGGCAGAGAAGGTCTGGGTATCCATGGAATCGAACTGCTTGGCATTAACGTAGACATTATCCTGAGCAAACCATTTACCATAAATATTTGCAGTGGCTGAATTATCAAAATAAGTGATAGCCTTGGCATTAGTACCATAGTCCATCAAACCGCCGCCGGAGCCACGTACATAGGAATCCGTATAGGAATTGCCCGTTGCTCCCATTACCAGCTTATTGACATCACCGCCACCTGCAGTTGTACTTACCAGATCCTCAGCCCTGGTGGTGCCTTTTATTCCACCAGCAGCAAACTTAAGTCCGCTTACAGTAACATTGCTGATATCATTTTGACGTGAGGTCATATTGGTGGCATCAATGGTCAAAGTGGCATATCTGGTATTATCTTCATTTTCCGAATTATTCTCATTATTGTTATTGGTATTATTATTAATTGTATAGGAATAATCTTCCTTGCCAATATTGATGGCTGCATTAGTTTTAGTAGTAATATTGGACTCATCACCACTGTACCCAGGCACAGCCATACCAGCCACAGCTACGCTGCGCAGCTTGGAGGTAGCCGTAATTTCGTCCTTTTTACCCACCTGAGCCCCAAAGAATACAGACCCGGCACTAAAGAAGTTGTCGTCTGCCACATTAATCAGGGCACTACTATTAGCCTCTACTGTAGCCTTGGAAGCCATTCCGGTTACTACAGCAGCGGCATGATTATCAATATCTGTTTTCAGCTTCGGAGCATTGGCTGTCTGGAAGGACAGGGCATCTGCCTCGAATAAATAATTTTTCCCCTTTATGTTTATCTGAGAAGTACTGCTATCCTTTACATAGGTGCTGTTCCAGCCCGCAGAAGCAAGCCCCGCAGCAATTCCTGTGCTGTTGGCAGTAAAATTACCAGTCTTTATGGCATTAATATTGATTTTGCCATCTGACTTCGTGGTATTGATGCTATAGGTTTTGCTTGCATCAGTATTTTCAATATTAACGGCCACGGCGCTGGTATTGGTAATACCAGTATTAATTGCATTTACCGAAGCTGTGCCAGCTGCCACACCATATACATTAGTATTGGCGGTAATGGCGTTATTGGCATTAATCTTCATATCACTTTCAGTAGTAATATGGGTATTCTTAACATTAATCCCGGTAGTACCACTGGTTTCCACTGTACTGTTAATAGCGTTGGCAGCTATTTTAGTCCCCAAAGTTCCTACAGCACCCTGAGTATAAATACCAGGCTTCTTATCATTGTTGTCCCGCTGTTTATCCACGGTATTGGCTAAAATCTCTACATTTTGGCCATACAAAGTGGCACTGTCAAAATTAACATTGGCAGTATTTTTCACATTGGCAGTAGCATGGGTAACCACAAAGGCTCCAAGGCCCACACTGGCCCCCTTGGCATCCAGATTGAGCCTGTTTTTCTCCGTAGCGTCAATGTGCAACATGCCACCAGCAGCATTAATACTGGAGCCAGTAACAGAAAGATTAGCTCCTGATGCAGTCCCCTTCAAATTGGTATCAATCTTAAAGGCAGTACGTTCTCTTGATTTTTGACGCTCGCTGGCGCTCATTCCCACGAAGCTGCCGGTATTATTCTTGTCCTGGGCATTGGCGGTGCTGATTTTGTCCTGTAATTCCTTATCCGTCGTTATACTTGTATTAATGGAGGTGTTTATATGGTTAACACCGGCTGCCACACCACCAAGGGAAAGGTTAAGCATGCTGGTATCAATATCACGGTCAATACCCACATCTACACTAACGCCCTTCCTGGCAGAAAGTTCACTTTTATTACTGATATTGATATTGGATTTATCTGCAATTGTTGTAATCGCACTGTTAACCCCTGCACCACCCAAAAGACCGACCTGGGCGGCATCATTGGAATAATCAGCTTTTATGGTGTCATAGGAACTAACCTTTATTTCTCCCGATTCAATTTTCGCTTTATCAACAGATACGGACACGTCAGCGGTATGTTTGTTGTAATTGACTGTTCCATTTAAGCTGGCACCCAATCCCGCAACGCCACCGGAAAGCAAAGCAGCATTCTGGATAGTATTGTTACGGGCTTTAACCTCTGCCACAGCATCATCCAGTTGTGAACCATCAGTATCGGATAAGGTACTGTTGGAAACACTGGCCGCAACAACAGTTTTCTGTTCCAAAAGATTTATGCCAAAGCCAGCAGAGGCTCCAATACCAGATAAAGAGACTCCGTATGTATCCATATAGATACGGCTTTCATTTTCAGCCCAGACATTAGCATTTTTTTCATAAGCCAAATTAAGATTATTAACCTTAGCCGAAACACGCATATCAAGGTCATCATGAATCAGGTTTGCATTAAGGGCGGCACCCACTACAGCCAAACCGCCGGCTACAGCCAAATTGGAAATCCCCTGCTTTGAAAGGGCCTGTAAATCAAAATTATAGGCCCTTACATTGGTGGTTTTTTTGGAATCGCTTTCTGCAAGCACACTGCGGCCCAAAATATTGCTATTCTGGTTACCACCAAAGCCTACATTACCGCCACCGGCAGCCCCCATCTCAAAGGAACCAATATTATTGTAATCCGATGCTTTTACAGATACATTTTTATATTGATCGATATCAGCGCCTTCATTTACAGAGGTATCATTTAAGCTGGTCTTGGTATTGCCGGAAATATAATTTTCGTTAAATGTGCCAGCTACACCACCTATGGCTCCCCCGGCACCGGTAAGTACATCAGCAGCTATGGCATGGGTAGAGCTGCTGTCCACTACCAAACCACTAAGCTTGGAATTTGTGCGGGCAGACTTAAGGAGACTAGGATCAAAGGTGGAACGGCTTACGGAACCGCTGATAATACCATCAGAGTTATTCTTATCAGCAGACTTCATGCCGTTATTTACAGAAATTTTATATTTCTCGAATTCAGCAGGAGTTTCGGAATCACTGGTCCAGGTGACTAATTTACTGTCCTTGACAGCTGCCAGAGTATCACCGGTGATCTGATTATTGGCCACAGAAACACCAACCCCAGCGCCGCCGATACCTCCTGCAATTACACCTGCAATGGAGGAAATAGCATCGTCACTTTGGGCTACAACGCCAATATTATTGCTACTGATTATATTTGTCTTATTCATTTCCGCAGTAGTATTGCCACGGATATTGTTATAGCTGTATGAACCACCAATAGCAAAGGTATTTGCCCCGGCCAAACCAATGCCAATACCTAACAGCTTGGTATTGGAGGTAGAATTAATATCCAGATTATACAAATTGCTGGCTTGTGCCGCAGGAGTGTTCAGATAGTTATAAAATGCCTTAGTGTTCTGGTCCACATCGTTAAAGGAAAGACCTACACCACCGGCCAAAACTCCTGAAAATGCAGTAGCCAAAGCTGCCCCAGCAGTCTTATTGTTGATATCAGAGGTAGCCTTAATATTCAAAATTGCACTGGAATTAACTTCCTGATTAGCAGTCTTCTTTTCATTAACGGAAGTGTTTTCCATACCGGCATTTACATCTTTGTATACATTGGTACGGGCTACACCACCCTGAAGATTTACACTGCCCTCAATACCAACACCAACACCTACAGTGGTGGCTCTGGATTTATCGTTGGCTAATACATCCATTTGGGCAGTATTATCCTTTGGAGCATTAATAACGGCGTCCTTAATCAAGGCCTGAGTAGTTTCCCGCTGGTTCTTTTTACCGATATTAGCATAGGCCACACCACCGCCAATACCGGCTACACCACCTACAGAGATGCTAAGTCCACCTGCAATTGTAGTCTTGGAGGTTGTATTTTCAGCATTAACCTTCAATCCTTTTACATTGACAATTTCAGTACCCTTCTGTCCTTTGCTGATAATCGCCTCACTGCTGTTGCTTCCTTCGTTTACTGCAACTGCACCATTTAAGTTAAACTTCGAGGCACCAACCCCGGCACCTATTGCAAGGACATATGTATTATTCTTTGCATTCAAATCAAGGGTACCATCAGAGTCGTTGGCCCCAAATTTAATTTCCCCACCCTTTAAGTAGACACCGGTGGTATTATTCATATCATTGTTGGCAAAGGTCATACCAACACCAACATTGGTGGACAAGTTAAACTGACCGGCCACACTAACAATGCTGGATTTATTATCCGCCAAAGCACTGACAGCATTTGCTGACAAGCTGCTATCCGTAATGTTCACCTTATTGTTATTGGAAACATTGTTCCAGCTTATGGCTCCTGCACCGCCAAAAATGTTGGAACCAACGGAGGCACCTGCCGCTACCCCCACAAGCTTTGTCTGATTGGTGGTGGTGGTATAAATAGAAGCTCCCTTTAAAGTTGCTCCAGTAATATCCACTGACAGATTATTCTTGATATCGTCAATACCTACACCTACGCCGGCACCATTGCCATTAGCATTGATACCCGCAGCCACGTTAAGCACCAGACTGCTGCCAGGAATTGTAGTATTGGCATTGTTATCGGTATTTTCTTTTATTTCCTTGTTGTTGTTTTCATCCACAACAGCTTCATTATTGATGGTTTTCTTTGCTGCAGTTGCAACGTACTTGTCAGTAACATTATTTACATCGATACCCTTATCCTTTAGTTCTTCCTTTTTGGCATCGGTTTTAGGCTTTTCAATCTCCTTATCATGGGCAATAAAAGTCATATCCCCAGTGGCATCTATTTTGGCACCATTGCGGACAGCTGCCTGAACATTATTATTTATTTCATTGTAGGCCACAGCCCCGTCAAGACCGATGGCTGACTTGCCGCCTCCCTTGCTGCCGGCCACTGCCACGTTAAGATGATTTATGGACTTGGCAGCTTCCATATAGAAGGTATCGATTTTTTTGTATTCTCCGCCACTTATCATGCTGACCAGATTATTGGACAGATCGCTGATGGATACAGAGCCTCCAAGATTGGCAGAAGTACCGTCACTGCCCGTCCAGTTGGCCGCCAGAGCTCCTGCAATCTGCCAGTTACTGGCTGTGGCAGTGTTTGTAATATTAGTCTTTGTTGTACCCTCGAAGTTTTTGTTTACGTCAGTACCAAGCATCATGGCCCTGACATTATTATTAACGTTGTTGTAAGATACAGAACCACTGGCTGTGAGATTACTGCCGCTGCTGGAATTAACACCCAGGGCCAGACCACTGGCCACCTCTGTACCAGATTTGTCCGCCGTATTGGAAACACTGCCGGCTCCTTCAATCTGAGTGTTCATTATGAGTGAATCCACGGTTCTGGCAGCATTCACATAGCCCACAGCCCCGCCAATGGCCACAGAAGGACTTTCGTTTTTCTTCAGGGCATTATAAGCCGCTCCCCCGGCAAAGGAGCCAAGGAAGGTGTTATCAGTAGCACTAACGGCCACTTCAGTCAAAGAAGAATTAGCAGCTTCATTTTTCTCAATATTAATTCCATCTACAGTTGCCGCAGTATCGCTGATTCCCTTATTTATAGCGGCGCTTCCCGCTGCAGACAGTCTGAAGCCTCCTTTACCGCCAAGGTTCTTATCGTCAGCCTCTTTATTGCTTTCATTGGAGCCACTGACAGTATCTGTAAGCTTGCTGCCTTTAAGCCAGTTATCAAATTTATCACGCTTGTTGGCGAGTTTTTGAATAAGGTCGCTTCCCTTATCAAAGAGAGTCCTGTCAGAGCCTGCGGTTCCAGCTATTTCAGCTCCAATACTGTTTATAGTACCGGTAGTTGTAGCAGTTACATCCAATTTAGCGGCCTGCCAAAGGATTTCATCCTCTGCATCAATAGGAGCTTCGAAATCTGTGGCCGCACCAAAGAAATCATCATCCACGGAGCCCAACTTTTCGGCCAGTTCACGGGCCAATACTGAACGGTTGGTGGTGCGGTTTTCCGCCTTATTTTCTTCCGTGTCATCAGCTTTATCTGAAGCTTTCTTTATACCTTCGCCATTATCTGCCACCTGTACAATATTATTGGTATTATAGTCCACATAGTTGACACCAATACCCACAGCACCTACAGCATCCTGTCCACCCAAAGTGAGACCACCGGTAATGGCATTGATGGTGGTATTATTTTCCGTATGGAGGTTTATGGTACCATTATTACTGCCTTCATCCGTTTCATCCGGTTTGCCGGTGGCAGTCAGCGTTGCCTCATCATCAATAGACACAATGCTGTTGCCTGTGCCCTTTACAATATTCACCATATCTATTGCATTGCCTTCAATTATGGCCTTTTTGCCCACCATAACCAAGCCGGTTCCACTCATCTCCTGATGGGCTACACTAGCTCCCATGCCCACTTTGCCAGACTGATCCAGAGTACCATATTCGCCCCCCTTACCGGTAAGGGTAACTGTATAGGTACCAGATTCCGCTTTTATACCGGTATTGCCATCAGCTTTAATGGTTGTTTCTTCACCAATTAAAACGGCGGCATTGTTCTGTAATTCGTTTACTTGCACAGAGCCAGTGGCAGTAAAATTGCCGGAGCCATCTTCAGACTGGTTCTTGGACTCAGTGCGAACATGGTAATGGGTATAAGTGGAAGGATGGGTAAGATTAAGGGCATTTTCGGCTGTGCTAATGAGGCGCGCCTTAATATCCAGGCCCAATTCGCCATCTTCCTTAACCTTATCAATGGCTTCCTTAAGCTTTTCCCAATTGGATAGTGTAGAAGGAATTTTAGTAGGGTCGCTCCAATCGATGGCTTTAACATTTTCATCCCAATTTTCCAAAGCAGCTTCATAGGCATCCTTTATATCCTGCGGAAGATTAGTTATTGCCTCGTAGGATTTTTTCACCTGTTTCCAGGCTTCCTTTACGTTATACAATCCCTCAGCTGCCGGATTATAGTCCATGTGAGCCTGGGCGTTAATGTTTATACTGCCGGTAGCAGTCAAAGAAGCTACTGGATTT
>CACZYN010000109.1 GCA_902785445.1 uncultured Anaerovibrio sp. | reverse complement strand
CAGTATTCTCACTAAGATGAAAAATCTCCTCATCAAGGCCGGTTTTAAGGAGATTGATATGGAGAAAAAGTTTGTGGCCATTAAGATGCACTTTGGTGAGTTGGGCAATCTGGCCTTTATTCGTCCAAACTATGCCAAGGCCGTGGCGGATTTGGTAAAAGAACAGGGAGGTATCCCCTTCCTCACCGACTGTAACACCCTGTATCCTGGCAGTCGTAAGCATGCCCTGGAGCATATGGACTGCGCCAATATCAATGGTTTTAATACCATTACCACCGGCTGTCAGATTATTATTGGTGATGGTCTAAAGGGAACCGACGACATTGAAGTACCGATAAAAAATGGTGAATACTGTAAGACTGCCAAGATTGGCCGTGCCATCATGGATGCGGATATCTTTATCAGCTTAGCTCATTTTAAAGGTCATGAAATGACAGGCTTTGGCGGTGCTGTGAAAAATATCGGTATGGGTTGCGGCAGTCGGGCTGGCAAGATGGAACAACATTCCTCTGGTAAAGTAGAAGTAAATCCAGAAAAATGCCGTGGCTGTCAGATTTGCTCCAAGCATTGCGGTTCTGATGCTATTTCCTACGTAAACAAGAAGGCTGTAATTGATAAAGATATTTGTAAAGGTTGTGGCCGTTGTATCGGTGCTTGCCCATTTGATGCAATTCATAATGATCAGTGGGATGCTGGTGATTTACTGGATAAGAAGATGGCTGAATATGCTCAGGCTGTAGTTCAGGATCGTCCGTGCTTCCATATTAACATGATAATAGATGTATCGCCAAACTGCGACTGTCATGGTGAAAATGATGCCCCTATTCTCCCGAATTTGGGTATAGCTGCTTCTTTTGACCCGGTAGCATTGGATCAGGCTTGTGTGGATATTTGCCAAAAGGCCGAACCAATTCGCAACTCCCAGTTGGGAGATCATTTGGCCGAACATCCGGAGCTGCATGATCATCATGACCATTGGAAAACCAATAATCCAAACGCTCATTGGAAGGAAACCCTTGAACATGGTGAAAAAATCGGCATGGGTACCCGGGATTATGAATTAATTGTAATGAAGTAAAAAAATACCGGCTCTGTATCAATAATTGGTGCAGAGCCGGTTTTTTATTGCTTTAATAATATATTCGATGATCTCCCTGGGACATTTCCTTAACTTTTAAATAAGCAAAGAAATACAATACCACAATAAAGCCCAACCAAATTGCCATCATATCCTCGTCATCGGTCAATATGAAGAAGTCATAAAAGCCATGCATAATGGTAGGAACAATGACGGCAATTCTAAGACTCTTATCCTTTAATTGCCGTTGCATACGATGAAGGTACTCCTTGGCATTACCATAGTAAATGCCCATGAAAATACCAAATACGCCGTGACCAGGAATGGATGTAATGGCCCGGGACAGAGCCACTTCCATGCCACCATCCAACACATAAAAAATGTTTTCCAGAATAGCGAAGCCCATACTTACGCAAACTGCATAAAGAATGGCATCAAAATGGTAATTAAAGTGTGGATTGGTCCAGGTGAATTTTTTCAGCACATAGAATTTGCAGAATTCCTCCACCAGGGCTACCCCAAAGAAGGCTTCCACAAAGATATATTCCAGAGTGTCAGGATAAAATATTTCCTTCAGGACAAAATGCTCTGCCACTAGTTCAATAATTACACAGGGAACACAAGCTACGGCTCCTAAACTTACCAGCTTAACCAGCAGATCCGTTGGCTCTTTTTCAATTTTATCCAGTGAGTAAATATAATACATAAAAGCCAAGCCCGGCAGTACCGTAGCAGCTAATAATAAATTATCCATTTACATACCTACTTTTTTCTTTGTCCAAATACATTTTTTCGTCCACTTTATTTAAGGATTCTGTTAATTTATCTGAATCCAGGGAAGTTATGCAATAGCCTGTAGATATAGATAACTCATAGGGATTATTACTTACTGCATTATAGTTGGCAAATGCCTCCTTCAGACGCTGGGAATATTTCTCCATCTCGGCTTCTTCCTCTGTATTGACCAACATTATAAACTCATCGCCACCGTAACGAATTACAGTACCAGAAAAGTTTGCTACCTGGCGCATGATTTCCACAGTTGTTTTCAGCACTTCATCTCCCACTCTATGACCATACTGGTCGTTAATTTTTTTAAATTGGTTCAAATCCACAAACATTAAGCCAAAGAGATGTTTTTTCTTAATCGTGCTGGATATATTATCCCAAAAATAACGATTTAAGGCTCCTGTTAGATTGTCCCGGAAAATCATTTCGTTTTGGAGACTTAATACTACTCCAGTTATAGAAATAGCTGCCGTGGTAAGCATTAAGGCTATGCCAAAATTAAGCATTTGCAACGTAATACCCACTATAATAGGAACCACAAAAGCCGTTATGGGGAAAAACTTCAGTCCGCCACCCTTGTAAACAATATATTTATACACACAAACGAAATATAACAGCAGAAATATACCAATAAAAAATAAAATATCGTAGTAAGGACCTCGAACATATTGGTTTTGCTCATTGATGTAAAACACCATGGAATTGAAGGCGTTAATTACTAGAATGACGATGGTGGAAATAAGGGATAAATATAGAACCCTGATATGTACCTTGGAAATATTACCTACTAAATATTGCATTATAAAGGAAATTAAACAGCTGCATAGCAGGACATTAATAGCTGGTAATACAGTATTCCCTACAAACAGCAGATAGTGGTTGAATTTGCCTGGCTTGCCATCTAAGATGAATAGCACTCCATCGAGAATGATAGCACACATGGTGGATACCAATAATACTGACAGGTACCTGTTTTCCTTGTGTTTATCCATGAATCGCCACAGATTATTTTGAATAACAACCAGAAGTAACATCACGCCAAACAATACTGAAACAAATACTTCCTGTTCATTGATTCCTTCCGGCAAGGCACTCACCTTCTTAAGTTGATGGATTAATTTTTCCATTAATACTTGTATTATAGCATAAAGAATTTTTTAGTTTAATTCATTATCATCGTTGCCGTCACGGATGATTTCCACATCTTACATACCTACTTTTCTCAAATAAATGTACTTATATAAACTGATTATACTAGTATTCTACCATATCAGAATTAAAATTAAAAATTTCAGTATTTTATTGTACGCACATAGGACAGTATTATAAACATTTTACATTTTTGATTATTTTTTTATTTTTTTCCTTGACCTTTGTAAATTTCCTGTTATAATCTAATTAATTCATTTACCTACTACAATGGTATGTATATAGGTAAATGAGGAAAGGAGTTTAGTTATGAATATTAAAATCGAACGCACAACTACCCCGAAGACTAAGCCGGATCAAAAGGCTTTGGGTTTTGGCAAGTATCTTACTGACCACATGTTTTTAATGGATTACAATCCAGAGCAAGGTTGGCATGATTTCCGCATTGTTCCTTATGGGCCGATACCTATGGAACCGGATGCTGTGGCTCTCCACTATGCGCAAGAAACCTTTGAAGGATTAAAGGCTTATCGCTATCCTGATGGATCAATTCATCTTTTTCGGCCAGATATGAATGCCAAACGGCTGATAAACTCCAACAAACGTCTCTGTATGCCAGAGGTTCCGGTAGATTTATTTGTGGAGGCTGTTAAGGCCATCGTAAAGGTTGATGAGGACTGGGTTCCTTCCGAGCCTGGTACTTCCCTATATATTCGTCCGTTTATGTTTACCAGCGAGGGACAGATTGCTTTGCATAACTGCAGCCGCTTTACCTTTGCCATAATCTTAAGTCCTGTTGGGGCCTATTTTGCCGAAGGAATCAATCCAGTAAAGATTCTGGTTGAGGATGAATATGTCCGGGCAGTAAAAGGCGGTACAGGTTTCGCCAAGTGTGGCGGAAACTACGCCGGGGCTATGATTGGCCAGGAAAAGGCTGAAAAACTGGGTTATTCTCAGGTTTTGTGGCTGGATGGTGCCGAGCGTAAATACGTAGAAGAGGCCGGTGGCATGAACTTCGTTTATTCTATAAATGGAGAATTTTGGACCGCCCCTACGGAAGGTACGGTTTTACCTGGTATCACACGGGACTCAATTCTGCATATTTTACGGGATTGGGGTGTAACAGTCCGGGAAGAGCGTATGGATATTGATACATTAATAGCTTCTGGTCATGATGGCTCCTTGAAGGAGGCCTTCGCCTGCGGTACAGCAGCAGTTATTTCCCCAGTGGGAGCGCTTAACTACAAGGGTGATGAAGTGACCATTAACGATTTTCAGATCGGTCAGCTGACACAAAAGCTCTATGATTACCTTACTGGCATCCAGTGGGGCAAGGTTGAGGATAAGTTTGGCTGGACAGTACCAATAGATTAAAAATAATTCGAAAAATAATAATAGTTAGATGCAAGAGGCTTTCACCCCCTATGCACTATATTTAGGAGGAATTTAGTATGGCAAATGCAACTTTATGGAATTTAGTATCTGATTTGAAGAGTCCAAGATACAAATGGGTAGATCTGACCCATGAGCTCAGTCCGGAAACACCTCACTGGTATGGTTTTAAACCATTGCAGCAGGATTTACTCTTTGATTATGTTGATGGCACACCGGAAGACCAGTTGGCACCAATGCGTTGCTATCAGTACAGCGTAGCCAGTCAGTATGGTACCCATGTGGATGCTCCTATTCATTTTCATGGTAATGGACGTTCCCTAAGTGAAATTGAAGTTAATGAGCTGGTATTCCCATTGGTGGTAATTGATAAATCCACTGAATGTGCCGCTAATAATGACTTTATTCTCACCATAGAGGATATTCAGGAGTGGGAAAAGCAGTATGGCAAAATTCCTGAAGGAGCCTTTGTCGCCTTTCGCTCTGACTGGCATAAGCGTGCTAATTTGGATAATCCGGATGAAAATGGTGTTCCCCACTATCCAGGCTGGGATGTAAAGGCTATTAAATGGTTAGTGGAAGAACGCAATATTGGTGCTATCGGTCATGAACCGGCAGATACCGATCCAGGCTTTGTTACTACCAAGGAAGGGGCATATCCGTATCCTGGTGAGCAGTATATTCTTTCGGTGGACCGTTTCCAGATTGAAGTAATGCGTAACCTGGATCAGTTACCACCTACGGGTGCTATTATTATTACAGCCTTTCCACGGTTAAAGAATGCAGTAGGTTTTCCTGCCCGCTGCTTCGCTATTGCTCCCGTAGATTAAAAATTGTTAGCACAGTTTACAATTACTATTTGAAGAAAGGGAAATATTATGGCATTAGAATTTGATGAGCAGTTATCCAGGTTGCAAAAGCCGGATCGCTCCGACATGACTGACAAGGAATATGCTCTATTTAACAAAAATGTTAAAGCTATGCTAAAAAACTGGGGTTTTATCAATAATCTATTTAAAATACTTCCCCTTAATGCCAAGGAATATATTGGATTTTTAAATCTTAAAACTTCTCTGTATAATGATTCATGTTATCTTACCGATGCTCAAAAGGAAATGATTGGTGTAGTAGTGTCCTCCTACAACTGTTGTCATTACTGCCTGACAACTCACGGGGATAATCTGCGGGGAATGTGGAAAAATCCTGGCTTAGTGGATACCATTTCCCATAATTATCGGGCAGCTAAAAATGAGCTGTCCAAGGTGGACTACGCCCTATGTGAATATGCCTGGTATGTTACTGCCAATCCTCAGGAGATTGGCCAAGATCAGGTAGACAAGTTGCGGGAGGTTGGTCTGGATGATCATCAGATATTAGAGGCAGCCTATGTGGCCGGCTTCTTTAACTACACCAACCGTTGGGTAAGTACCATTGCGCCGGTAGCTAATCCGGGGCACTTTAATCACAACCGTAATTTTGATGAATAGTTTTCATCAGTTACTGTATAACTCTCCTAACTTAATATACCATAATACACACGCTAAAAGGGACTGGCCAATGTGGCTCAGTCCCTTTTAGTTTGTCATTATTTAATATCTGATTAATGTCTGGACCTCAGGGTAAAACCAGCCTCAAAACCATCCCTGATAGCGTTACCAATGCGCCCCCCCTGTCTGGCATCTCCGATGACCTTAATCGGGGTATCTGGCAGAGATTCCTTTAGTTGGTTGGTCAATTCTCGATTTGGACGAACGCCCAGTGCCAATACCACACTGTCTGCAGACAACTTCACTTGCTTACGGCTCGACATTTTCTCAATAACAAGCCCCTGAGCAGTTATTGCTAATAGTTTATGACCTGCATAAATACCTGGATTATAAGGTAACAAGCGGCTAAGCTCATCATTGCGAATAGCCGGGAAAATACCTGGCCCGATTTCCTTGGCCATTTCCACTAACAGGACCTTATGACCGTTATTGCACAACATTTCAGCGGTTTCCAAGCCTGTAAGACCTGTACCTACCACAGTTACCCTTCCTGTCGGTACTACTTTGCCAGCCACCACATCTT
>CACZYN010000108.1 GCA_902785445.1 uncultured Anaerovibrio sp. | reverse complement strand
CTCGAGCGCGAGCGTGCCCCGTTAGACCTGCAGCTGGCTCAAATCAATACATAACAATATTCAGCCTAGTTCTTTTAAATACCGCTTTACTGCATCTTGCCAGGTAGGCAGCGGTGTGAAACCCGCGACAGCTAACTTACTCTTATCCAAGCGGCTGTTGAAAGGGCGCTTGGCCTTGCTCAGTCCGTACTCCGCCGTAGTCACCGGCACCACCTTGGTAACCAGCCCCGCCTGCTGGTAAATTTCCTTGGTAAAATCATACCAGCTAATATAGCCACCTTCGTTGGTGGCATGATAATAGCCGTATTGCTCGCTTTCCCCCATATCCACCAGCAACCGGGCCAAATCATAGGTATAGGTAGGAGTACCAATTTGGTCATTCACCACCCGCACCATATCATGCTTCTTGGCCGCATTGAGCATGGTCTTAATGAAGTTCTTACCGTTTTTGCCAAAAACCCAGGCAATACGCACAATGAAATACTTGGTAAGAAGTTGACTCACCGCCTGCTCCCCCGCCAGTTTGGACTGCCCGTAAACATTTAGCGGAGCATAGTCCTGGCAATCCGGTTGCCACGGCTCCGTGCCTTCCCCGGAAAAAACATAGTCCGTACTGAGATAAATCAGCTTACAGTCCACAGCCTTACAGGCCTGGGCAATGTTTTCCGTACCGGTAACATTTACCGCCCATACGGTATCCTTCTTATCCGAATCCTCGGCGGCATCCACCGCCGTCCAGGCCGCACAGTGAACCACCACATCGGGCTTTATTTCCTCTATTGTCTGGGCCACCGCCTCTTTATTAGTAATATCCAGTTGTCGATAGGGCATGGTACATACTGGGCTGCCATCAGGCTCCCCAGCATAAGCCGGAGCGATATCGGAGCCAATACCCTCATGGCCCCGTTTATGGAGCTCATTCATCACATCATGGCCCAGCTGCCCAGCCACACCAGTTACAAATATTTTCATATGTTTACCTCATCCGAGCGCTTCGCGCCCACCGACGGAGCATTGCTCCTAGTCCTTTAGGGCTTCTCCAAAGGAGAAGGCATAAGCTATATAACAGAGGGTGGCATGCGGGTGATTCCATGAATAAGCATAGCGTTAAATGGCACATCACAACGAAACATAGCGAAGCTGATATGAAGTTGCTGACGGCCGCGTAGCCCGTCAATATCTTGAAGATGCCGTATTCTCTTTGATGTGACACTAGCGACGCGCATGAATGGAATACCCCATGACAGGACCCGCCCAGTCAGTGGCGAGCTATATGTATCAGATGGAATCACTTATTCAGCAGTGGTCGCCACCAGTCCTCATTATCCAAATACCACTGAATGGTCTTTTTTATTCCGTCGGCGAACTTGGTCTCCGGCAGCCAGCCCAACTCTTTATGTATCTTGGTTGGATCAATAGCATAGCGCATATCGTGGCCCTTGCGGTCCGTCACATAGGTAATCAAGCTCTCCGGCTTGCCCAATTCCTCACAAATCAGCTTCACAATATCAATATTGCGCATCTCATTGTGCCCGCCGATATTATAAACTTCTCCCACAGTTCCCTGATGAAGCACCAAATCAATAGCCCGGCAGTGATCCTCCACATAGAGCCAATCCCGGACATTAATCCCTTCCCCATATACTGGCAAAGGCTTATCCGCCAAAGCATTAGTAATCATGAGAGGAATTAACTTTTCCGGGAAATGATATGGACCATAGTTATTGCTGCACCGGCTAATGGTCACAGGCAAGCCGTAGGTCCGATGATAGGCCATTACCAGCAAATCCGCCCCAGCCTTGGAACTGCTGTAAGGGGAGCTGGTATGCAGTGGTGTCTCCTCCGTAAAAAACAAATCTGGCCGATCCAATGGCAAATCCCCATAAACCTCGTCAGTGGATACTTGATGATAACGCTTAATGCCATACTTGCGACAAGCATCCATCAGCACTGAGGTACCGATAATATTGGTCTGCAAAAATATGGCTGGGTCCTCAATGGAACGGTCCACATGGCTTTCCGCCGCAAAATTCACCACCATATCCGGTTTTTCTTCTGCAAAGAGCTTATCCACCGCTTCCCGATCGCAAATATCCGCCTGTACAAAGCGAAAGTTGGGATTGTCCATAATCGGGTCCAAGGTGGCTAAATTGCCGGCATAGGTCAGCTTATCCAGACAAATAATTCGGTAATCAGGGTGAGCCTTGAGCATATGGAAGATAAAATTGCTGCCAATAAACCCAGCCCCACCAGTCACTATAATATTCATATTTATTTCACCACATCTATATATTTCCCATCCAGTACGTCCTTTAGGTATTGGCCGTACTGGTTTTTCTTTAATACTTCGTACACCTTCAGCACATCTTCCTTGCTAATCCACCCATTGAGATAAGCAATTTCCTCTAAGCAGGCAATCTTACGGTGCTGATGGGTTTCCAGAGTCTTCACAAAGTTGGTGGCATCCACCAAAGATTCGTGGGTTCCGGTATCTAGCCAGGTAAAGCCCTGGCCTAAGAGCTCCACATTAAGTTCGCCATTATCCAGATAAATCCGGTTCAGGTCAGTAATCTCCAGTTCCCCACGCCCACTAGGCTGCAGGGACTTGGCGTATTCCACCACCCGATTGTCATAGAAATACAACCCAGTAACACAGTAATTACTCTTAGGCTTAGCGGGTTTTTCCTCAATGGATACCGCCTTACCCTTGGCGTCAAATTCCACGATACCAAACCGCTCCGGGTCGTCCACATAGTAGCCAAATACCGTGGCCCCCTGGCCATTTTCGGCATTTTTGACTGCAGCCACCAAGCGCTTGGTAAGACCGTGGCCGGCAAAGATATTGTCCCCCAACACCATGGCCACCGTGTCATTGCCGATGAATTCCTCACCGATGATAAAGGCCTGAGCCAAACCATCGGGACTTGGCTGAATGGCATAAGAAAGCTTCACTCCAAACTGACTGCCATCCCCTAAGAGGGACTGGAAGCGAGGAGTGTCCTGGGGGGTGGAGATAATGAGAATCTCCCGTATCCCGGCCCGCATCAGAACGGACATGGGATAATATATCATAGGCTTGTCATAGACAGGTAACAACTGCTTCGAGGTTACCATGGTAAGCGGGTAGAGGCGCGTGCCTGATCCCCCGGCCAAAATTATACCTTTCATAATTTTTCTCCTTTACCTCATCCGCCCCTATCGGGCACCGACGGAGCTTGCTCCTAGTACCCTGGGGTGCTTCCCCAAAGGGGAAGGCATAACTGCGGGTGGCATGCGAGTGATGACAGGACCCGCCTAGTTATACATTAAAGCGGAAGTAGGTCACGTCGCCATCCTGCATGATGTAGTCCTTGCCCTCTAAGCGCACCTGACCCTTTTCCCGGGCTGCAGCAGTGGACCCTGCCGCCACCAAATCATCATAATTCACAATCTCAGCCCGAATAAAGCCCCGTTCAATATCCGAATGAATTTTTCCGGCAGCCTTCGGTGCAGTAGTGCCCTTCACAATGGTCCAAGCCCGACACTCATCTGGGCCAGCGGTAAGGAAGGTCATGAGACCCAACAAATCAAAGGCGGCCTTAATAAGCTTTTCCAAGCCGGACTCCTGCAGACCCATATCCGCCAAGAACTCCTTGGCTTCCTCGGCATCCAATTCAGCAATTTCTGACTCCACCTTGGCAGAAATAGTTACCACCTCGGCACCCTCAGCCTTGGCGAATTCCTTCACCCGCTGTACATGCGGATTGTCCGTATCGGCGGTGGTCACCTCATCCTCGCTGACATTGGCCACAAACAGGGTTGGCTTCAAAGTAAGGAAATTCATTTCCTTGATGATTTCCTGTTCATCCTCGGTCAAACCAACGCTACGAACGGTCTTGCCCTCATCCAGAGCCGCCTTGATTTTCTCCAAGACCTCAATTTCCGCCTTGGCCTCCTTGGCACCGGACTTAGCCAGCTTGGTTACCTTCTGTAAACGGCGGTCCAATACCTCCAAATCCGCCAAACACAGCTCAGTATTAATGATTTCAATATCCCGAATTGGATCAATGGACCCCTCCACATGGGTAATATCCCCATCGTCAAAGCAACGAACCACCTGAGCCACTGCATCTACCTGACGGATGTGCTCCAAGAACTTGTTACCCAAGCCCTCACCCTTGGAGGCGCCCTTTACCAAACCAGCAATATCCACAAAACGGAAAGCCGCCGGAGTGGTCTTCTTGGAGTCATACATCTCATGCAAAACTTGCAGACGCTGATCCGGCACCTCAACAATACCCACATTAGGCTCAATGGTGCAGAATGGATAATTGGCGGCTTCAGCGCCGGCCTTGGTGATAGCGTTAAACAATGTACTCTTGCCTACGTTAGGCAAGCCAACAATTCCTACTTCTAAATTACTCAATTTTTATATCTCCCTAAATTATATTTGACCTCATCCGAGCGCTTCGCGCCCACCTTCCCCAAAGGGGAAGGCTTTATTCATAGCCATCCGGGTTATTCTTCTGCCAGTTCCAGCTGTCCCGGCACATATCCGCCAGGGTGCGCTTGGCCTGCCAGCCCAGCACTTTTTGGGCCTTGCTGGCATCAGCATATACCACCGGCAAATCCCCGCTACGCCGCGGACCGATTTCATAATTAACTTTTATGCCATTTACCTCTTGGAAGGTATGCACAATATCCAACACGCTGTATGGCTGGCCAGTTCCTAAATTAATAATATCAACACCCGTATGGTTGGCCCCAAACTCCACGGCCTTCACATGGCCTTCCGCCAAATCCATCACGTGGATATAATCTCTAAGGCAGGTACCATCTGGGGTATCATAATCACCGCCAAAAACGGTGAGTTTTTCCCGTTTCCCAACAGCCACCTGGGTTACATAAGGCATCAGGTTATTGGGTATCCCCCGGGGATTTTCCCCAATCCGACCGGATTCATGGGCCCCGATAGGGTTAAAATACCGCAAAAGCACCACGCTTAAATCCTTATCGGCTACCGCTGCATCCTGCAGTATCTGTTCCATCATGGATTTAGTCCAACCATAAGGATTGGTACAGCTGCCCTTAGGCATAAGCTCATGACACGGAGCCGCATTTTCCGCCCCATAAACCGTTGCTGAAGAAGAAAAGACGATTTTTTTACAACCGGTCTCCGCCATACTTTCCAGCAAAGTCAAGGTTGTATCAATATTGTTGCGATAATAGCGCAGGGGCTGCTCAATAGACTCACCCACGGCCTTTAACCCAGCAAAATGAATCACGCAATCCGGTTGTTCCCGCTGCATTAAATCTAAAACCCTTTTATGGTCAGTGGCATCCCCTTCATAAAGACTAACCTTTTTGCCAGTTAATTCCTCCACCCGATGAATGGCTTCTGGACTGCTATTATCATAATTGTCCAGAACCACCACCTGATGACCAGCCTCTAACAGGGCCACCGCTGTATGAGAACCAATATAGCCGGCTCCTCCGGCCAATAATATCTTCATATTTAATCCTCTTGCTTCAGTAAATCCATCAAATAGGCCTTGAATTCGTCCCCTAAATCGTCCCGACGCAAGGCAAATTCCACCGTAGCCTTTAAAAAGCCCAGCTTATCACCTACATCATAACGTTTACCAGTAAAATTATAGGCCCACACTGGTTCATTCTTGGCCAAAACCTTTAAGGCATCGGTGAGCTGAATCTCGCCTCCCTTGCCTGGTGGGGTTTTCTCCAATATATCAAAAATGGATGAAGAAATTATGTAACGTCCCAAAACCGCCATATTGCTTGGGGCTTCTTCCGGATCTGGTTTCTCCACCATATCCGTAACCTTAAGAAGGCTGGAACCGTTAATTTCCTCCCCGGCTACCACACCGTAGGAGCTAACTTGGTCATGGGCTACGACCTGGCAGCCCAGAATGCTGCCCCCGTAGGATTCATGAATATCAATCAGCTGTTTTAGGGCTGGTTTTCCTTCCGTATAAACCACATCATCCCCCAACAGCACCGCAAAGGGATCATTCCCCATAAAGGACCGGGCACACAAAATGGCATCCCCTAAGCCCCGCATGTACTTTTGACGGATGTAGTGAATATTTATGTCCGCAGTTTCCCGCACCATGGCCAGTAAATCATCCTTATGCTTTTCCTGCAGCATGGCCTCCAAAATCGGGGCGGAGTCAAAATGATCCTCAATGGCCCGCTTGGCGTGCCCGCTGATAATGAGGATTTCCTCAATACCACTGGCTAAGGCTTCTTCCACAATGTACTGGATAGTAGGCTTATCCACAATAGGCAGCATTTCCTTCGGCGTGGCTTTCGTGGCCGGTAAAAAACGGGTGCCAAAGCCAGCAGCCGGGATAACGGCTTTTTTTATTTTCTGCATAACTTTCGCTCCAAATATATTAAAGATTTACATCGTATTATTATAACATTTTTCAAGGGTAAGTAACAGCACCAATATTATCCCGTCGGGTTCAGATCTCATCCGGTTGCTACCCTCTCCGTCTGCTTCGCAAACACCTCCCCCAAGGGAGGCAAGATTAAAGCCAGATGGAGAGTCTATAAGGGGA
>CACZYN010000107.1 GCA_902785445.1 uncultured Anaerovibrio sp. | reverse complement strand
CCCCTGCTGCATAACATCTACAGCCTTTTGACTCTTTTCCTGTACCGAGGTAATCAGACTGGCAATTTCATTGGCGGATTCACTGGACTGTTCCGCCAATTTACGAACTTCATCAGCAACTACAGCAAATCCCCGGCCATGCTCACCGGCCCGGGCTGCCTCAATTGCGGCATTGAGCGCCAGCAAATTAGTCTGGGCCGCAATAGCGGATATGGTATCAACGATCTTCCCGATTCGTTCAGATTCCTCACCTAACTCGGCAATAACCGTTGCTGATTCCGTAACAGATTTTTGGATAAGCTTCATCTGTTCCACGGCTTCCGTGACGGTTTTAGCCTCGGAGGCAGCTTTTTCCTGTGTGGTCTTAACCACTTCACTGGAATGCTCTATGGTGGTAACAAAACCGTTCATATGATTACCCAATGATTCTATCTGTCCGGTAGCCGTCTCTATGGACGTAAACTGCTCCGAGCAATCCCCGGCCACCTTGACCATGGAATTGGCCACTGAACCGGAAACATCTGCTGACTGGGTAGCATTGTTATTAAGCATGGAAACAGAATCCGTTACCTGCAAAGCGGTATTATGAACCTTCTGCATCATCTTGCTGACATTATTTTGTAATGTACGCAAGGCCTTATGCATATCCCCAATCTCATCGTTAGAATCATTGGCCGGATTATCATTTCTATCTCGGCGGAAATCACCAGTAGCCAATATTTTCAACCGTTCAGTAACATTGATAATTGGCTGGGTAATACGGCTGGCAAAAATATACGCAATGCCGATGAACAACACCTGTAAAATCAGTACAAAAACACATATTTTAATTATGCTGGCCACCATAGCTTCGTGGGCTGAAACACTCTGCTCTTCCACCAATGTATCAATGGAATCAATCCAGACACCCGTACCTACAACCCACTTATATGGTTCAAAGGCCAAGGTGTAGTTTCTCTTAGGCAACGGAGTAGTTTCCCCTGGCTTGGCAAACATCAAATCCGTAAAACCGCCTTCTGGCTTTCTACCATTAGCCAGCATCTCTTCAATAAAATGTGTTCCATTAGGGTCCACTAAATGGAGTCTGTTTTTACCCTCGGAATCCCGGCCTAAAAGCACTACGTTGGTACCATCATATGTATCAACCCAAAAATAACCGGCGCCCCCGTCATAACGCATGCTTCTGACCCGATCAGCAGCTTCCTTTTTGGCTTGTTCTTCCGTAAGCACGCCACTTTGCTGTAAACTGTAGACGTATTTTATAACGGAAATAGCACTTTCAGTTTGGTCCTTAAGCTGCTTTTCCACATCCTTGGTTAAGGTCTGGCGATAATTTTCCACCTGCCGCTCTGTTTCCTCCACCATATTCCAAAGCATCATGGAACTGATACATACCGTAGTCAACAGCGAAATCACGACTACGACAAAGATTAACTTATTACGTAGGGAAAACTTATTCATTTGCAATCCTCCTTACTCAAAATTTCAAATATATTCTCATACTTCCAAAAAATACTGCCCTTGGAACTAAACTGTTTTTCTTGCTTTTCCCACCTTTCCGCGATTTATTCAATAATTCTCGTCAACAAATTCATTTGTATATCCCCTGAACAGTTCAATATCCTTATCATCCAAATCATAAAATGCCTTATAATAATTTTCTCCACCGATAATTTTCGGAGCAAATTTGCTTAGCAAATCCTCATAACCCTTTTGGGAATCCGCCAGCTCAATCTGATAAACTATTTTGCGGCCTTTATTTTTGAAATTCTCCAAATCCTCCTCAGTCAAGGAACGCTTCCTGGCATATATGGCATAGCCTTGTTTGGTTTTCACCAAATACAAAATCCCTTTGGCCTTCTCCACCGCTTTACGATGCTTTTCTTCCTTATGCAAATGCCGCAAATAGTCCCAAATTTTGCGTATCTGGTCATCCGTTAACGGACTATCATCGGCCACTTCAAACAACTGGTACTTAACCGCAAACTTGTGAATCAAATAGTTAAAGCAGAACAAGGTAGCTTCCGCATCCGCCATAGCGGAATGAGCTGAACCCTCCCGCCATCTGTAGCCACAATTTTCAGCACAGGTCACCAAACTGGGAACATGGTAATAATCCACCCCGGTTTCATCCTTGAACACCGCCCAGTAAAGATCCTTGACATCCATGGCCTTACGGGTTAATTTTTCCATCCCATATTTCTTTAACAATCTGATGTCATTATCAATAGCAAACCCTAATATCATCTCACTAGCATCAAAAATCTTTTGTATATCATCTATATGTTCCGAAAAGTATGGTTTATCCTCCACCATCTTGGGGCTGATACCATGAACCCGTTCGGCAAAATGCCACTTACGAACTTTTTTAGGCTTATAAAGTTGATTGTGAATCAGTTCGCCCTGTTCATTATAAATTGATAATTCTAAAATCTCATTGGACAATCCGGTACTGGTTGATTCAGTATCCAGGCATGCAATATGCATTGTATTTTTTCCCTCACTTGTATAAAAAAATTTCGTCATATATATGTAAATTACTACATAACTTGAAAATTTCCTGCCAACCAAAAAAACTAATATTTTCCATAAAAAAAGCTGTGAAATAAAATATTTCACAGCTTTTTTACATGCAAATTATTATGCGCGTTCGATGTAAGCACCAGTACGGGTATCAATACGGAGCACATCACCCTCATTGATAAAGAGAGGTACACGAACTGCATAACCAGTCTCCAGAGTTGCCATCTTGGTAGCACCAGTTGCAGTATTACCCTTAACACTTGGCTCACACTCAGTAACCTTAAGTTCAACAGAGTTTGGCAGAGTTACACCGATAATACGGCCCTTGAAGGACTGAATGGAAACTTCCATGTTCTCCTGAAGATAATTCAGAGCATCACCCAACTGCTCCTTGTTCAGCTCAGTCTGCTCATAGGTCTCGTTATCCATGAAAGTGTACATTCCGTCAGTCTCATAAAGGAACGCCATACGGGCAGTATCCAGACGAGCCTGTGGCATCTTCTCATTTGGGTTAAAGGTACGCTCGATAACCGCACCAGTCTCTACATTCTTAATCTTGGTACGAACGAAAGCAGCTCCCTTACCTGGCTTTACATGCTGGAACTCTACAACCTGCCATACGCCACCATCAATTTCAATAGTCAGACCGGTACGAAAATCTGTACTTGTAATCATTAGAAAAAACCTCCAATTTTTAAATTGCCTTTTATTTTTAAATTTTATTGTTCTACAGAAAGCTCAATCAATTCCTTGTTGGAAGATGTTAAAACATCATTTGATTTTTCTGTAACCAGTACTGTATCTTCAATACGGACACCGCCCCAGTCCGGTATATACACACCAGGCTCTACGGTAATCAGCATATCAGCCAGGAGATTTTCACACTTGCTGCGTAGTGACAGATGAGGAGCCTCGTGTATTTCCAGTCCTAAACTATGTCCAAGTCCGTGACCGAAATACTCACCATACCCTCGTTGGGTAAGATACTTCCTAACCTCACCATCTACCCCCTTACCGGAAGCTCCTGGTTTCACCAGTGACACTCCCATCAGCTGGGCCTTCAACACTGCATCATAAACATCTCGCTGCTTAGCATCAGCCTTACCCACACAAACCGTACGGGTCATATCTGAATGATAGCCTTCATACACAGCACCATAGTCCATTGTAACAAATTCGCCATGATTAATCAACTTTTCTGTTGCAGTTCCGTGGGGAAGACTCCCCCGCTTGCCGGAGGCCACTATAGTAGTGAATGCCGGACGCATAGACCCCAGTGAACGCATCACATTTTCCAACCGGGCCGCCACGGCATTCTCGCTGATACCTGGCTTTATGAAGGATAAAATATCCTCAAAGGCCTGATCAGCTATGGCCACGGCTTTTTTTATGCAATTTATTTCTTCCTGCTCCTTTATCTGGCGCAAGGAATCTAACTGCAATGAATATAGGGATAAATCCTCTGACAGCCCTTTTTTTATCTGACTGTACCAATCCCATACCAAAGCCGATCCCTCAAAGCCAACCTTTTTTATTCCCAAAGAATTTACGGTTTCAGCCACCTTGGCAAGAAGTCCCCCCTCCTGCTTTACTATCTGAAACAGGGGAGCTTCAGCAGCAGCCTGCTCTATGTAACGAAAATCCGTTACCAGCACTGCATCATTTGGAGAAAGCACCAGCATGGTATCATCACCGGTAAAGCCGCTGAAATAAAACAGATTTTCCAGCTTGCTGATAATCACACCATCGAGATCATTATCCCGCAAAAAATCTCTTAAAGCATTTATTCTGTCCTTAACCATATATTAAAGCACTATCCCTTAGCCTGAATTTTTTTCAGAGCTACAGCCATAGCCCCAAAATAACTGTCTACACCAAAGCCAAGAATTTGCCCCATAACCACCGGAGCAATCACTGAATGGTGACGAAACTCCTCCCGGGTATGCACATTGGAAATATGTACTTCAATTACCGGTACTTTAATGGCAGCAATGGCATCTCTGATGGCAATACTGTAATGAGTAAAAGCCGCCGCGTTCAAGATAATGAAATCAACGCCATTTTGCTGGGCATGCTGAATAGCATCCACCAGCACCCCTTCGTGGTTGGACTGTAGAAACTCCGTTTCCACCCCCTGGGACAATGCCTGCTTTTCCAGCATCTCATTTATATCCGCCAAAGTTTCCCGACCGTAAATTTCCGGCTCCCGCATACCCAATAAATTTAGATTTGGGCCATGTAATACCAATACCTTACTCATTAAAACCACCTCAAATCATACATCCCGGCGCAAGATTGCATAAGGCTCCACCGGCTGCGTCATCTTCATTTTCACTATCTGCTGCGGATGAGGAGCCACATCTATGGCTTCCCCTTCTTCATTATACATTTCACTCAAAATCATTCGGCCACCAGCCAGGTTGGGCTGAAAGATTTCGATTTCCTGACCAACTTTCATGTTGTTGCGCTGTTCCACCGTGGCAAAACCGCTTTTTTCGTCATAATCAAGAACTAACCCTACAAAATCCGAGGTCTGCTCATAGGAGCTATTACCGTATATCTGGTCATCAGCCGTGGGCTTGTTGTAATAAAAGCCCGTAGTGTACTGACGATGGGATACCTTTCCCAGCTCATCAATCCATTCCTGTTTAAGCTGGAAATGCTCCGGATCCTGACAATAGCAGTCAATAGCCGCCCGATAAGCCTTTACAATACTGGCCACATAGTGAACACTTTTCATGCGACCTTCAATTTTCAAACTGTCTACCCCGCTGGCAATCACATCTGGCAAATGGGGCAACAGACACATATCCTTGGAATTAAAAATATAGGTTCCCCGGTCATCCTCTTCCACAGGAAAATACTGCCCTGGGCGTTTTTCCTCTACAAGAGAGTACTTCCAGCGGCACGGCTGGGCACAGCTGCCCCGATTGGAATCCCGGCCGGTCATATAGTTGCTCATGAGGCAGCGCCCGGAATAGGAAATACACATGGCTCCATGGACGAACATTTCCAATTCAACATCACAGTTTTCCCGGATGGTTTTTATTTCCTCCAAGGACATTTCCCGGGCCAAAACCACTCGGCTGGCCCCCATCTCTGCCCAGGCATTTACCGTTACCCAGTTGGTATTGTTGGCCTGGGTGCTGATATGGATTTCCACATCCGGCGCATATTGTTTGGCATAGGTAAATACCCCTAAATCAGCTACTAATAAAGCATCTACCTGTATTTCATTCAAAAAAGCTAGATATTCCGGCAATTTTTCCATATCACTGTTATGAGGATATATATTTACCGTAACATAAACCTTTTTATGAAGCTTATGGGCAAAAGCCACTGCTTCCTTTAACTCATCATAGTCAAAATTTCCCCCAAAAGCACGGAGGCCAAAGGCTTTACCCCCCAAATAAACAGCATCAGCCCCGTAAATAAGAGCCATTTTCAGTTTTTCCATATTGCCTGCCGGGGCCAAAAGCTCCGGTTTTTTCATAGTTAATCACTCTCCACTAAGTCGCACACGCTGGCTCACTGCCAAGCCATCGCCATCTTCCCGAATGGTTGTGGAAAATTCCTGGTTGTTGGTAACCATATCAATATATTCCCGCAACCGTTTGACAATGGTTTTAAAACGACGGGGACATTCCACATTCCCCATTACATAGCCACGAAACAGCACATTATCCGCCAGCACCATGGCATCATCAGTTAACAAAGGATACACCTTCCGAAAATAATCCGGATATTGTCCCTTGGCCGCATCAATAAACACGAAATCGTATTTTCCCTGCAGCTTCAAGATATTTTCCCCGGCGTCTCCCACATGAATTGTTATCTTACCTCGATATGGGGAACGCTCAATATAGGCTTGGGCAATAGCTGCCCGCTCTTCCGACAGCTCCAAGGTATCAATTTCCACATCTGCCGCTGCTTCTTGAGCTATAAGCAAGGTGGAATAGCCGATGGCCGTGCCAATTTCCAGTACCCGGTGAGGCCTTTTACCCCGCACCGTTTCCAACAAAACCGGCATTCCTTTTTCATTGATTATAGGAATATTATTTTTCCGCCCGTAGGCTTCCATTTCTTGTAATAATTCAGAAAAAATCTCCATTAACGAACCTGATCCGCCTTTGCTAAATGCTCATCAAATGTATT
>CACZYN010000106.1 GCA_902785445.1 uncultured Anaerovibrio sp. | reverse complement strand
GTTAAGGCTATTGCTTACGATATGGTTCTTAACGGCGTGGAAATCGGTGGCGGTTCTCTCCGTATTTATCAGGGCGATTTGCAGGAGAAGGTATTTGAAGCTATCGGCTTGACCCCAGAGGCTGCTCATGAGAAGTTCGGCTTTATGCTGGATGCCTTTAAGTATGGTGCACCACCACATGGCGGATTGGCCTTTGGTTTGGATCGTCTGGTTATGCTCATGGCTAAACGCAAGTCCATCCGTGACGTAATCGCTTTCCCTAAGACTCAGAGTGCATCTGATGTAATGAGCCAGGCTCCTTCTGAGGTAGACGAAAAGCAGCTGAAGGAATTGTCTATTCGTACCCATGTTAAGAAAAAGGTTAAGGAAGACTAATCCTACAATGTTTTACTACGATGTTAAAGGGACTCTCTATGAGTGTCCCTTTACTTTGTTTTTTTAGGAGGCATACGATGTCATTGGAAAAAGTGGAAATTCTGGGAGTTCAGGTAAATTCTCTGACGATGGCGGAGGCTGTGGATACAGTAGAAGGCTTCATTGAACAGGGTAATAGCACCTTAATCGCTACAGCCAATGCGGAAATGATCATGCGGGCTACCTATGATGAGGAATTGTGCCATATCTTGAATAGTGCTGATTTGGTGGTACCGGATGGAGCTGGCACAGTATGGGCTGCTGGCTATCTGGGACATCCGATGCCAGAGCGGGTAGCAGGCTATGATTTGGCTCAGGAGCTGATGAAAGTGGCCCCTACCAGAAAACAAAAAATATATTTCTTTGGCTCAGCGCCGGGGGTAGCCGACAAGGCCAAGACTAAGGCCGAGGAATGGTATCCTGGTATAAATATCGTTGGGACCCGTAATGGCTATTTTTCCGCTGAGGATGAAGTGGAAATAATAAAGGATATTAAGGAAAAACAGCCGGATATATTGCTGGTGGCCTTAGGTGTACCTAAGCAGGAAAAATGGCTTTATGCCCACCTGAAGGAATTGAATGTACCGGTATCCATCGGAGTAGGTGGTTCCTTTGATGTTATGGCTGGGGTCATGCAGCGGGCACCCTTATGGATGCAAAAGGCCAAATTGGAGTGGTTGTTCCGTGGCTTGAAACAACCAAGTCGTATTGGCCGTCTTATGGCCTTGCCAAAGTTCGTATTAAAGGTAATGGCTTCAAAAAAATAGGAAAAATGTAGGAGAAGATTTTTCTCTTTATAATGGAAAAATTTCACTAACTGATATATAATCTATCTGGTTGTGGTATAATCATTGAGTTATATGATATTTTTCCATAGGAATTATTGATAAAGATACGTTATTTTATATCATAATGTTTATATCTATAGGAGGTGCTGAGTATGGGCCGTATTCCCATAGTACGGGACGGTTATATATTTATTTTCGGCGCGCTGGCCTTAGCTATACTGTTCGCACTGGCCTTCGGTCCTTTGGGGGCGATTGCACCAGTGGTTTTGGCGTGTTATTTTACATATTTCTTCCGTAATCCTAATCGGAAAATCCCGGCGGATGAAGCTTTGGTGGTTTCCCCGGCGGATGGAACCGTCCAGGATGTTGTGGATTTGGAAGATGATGAATTTATTAAGGAACCTTGTACTAAGGTAATTATATTTTTGTCTGTATTTAATGTGCATGTAAATCGTAGCCCGATTGCCGGTGAGATTAAGTGCCAGAAGTATGTTTGCGGTCGTTTCCGTCCAGCCTATAAGGATGAAGTAGGCTTTGAAAATGAGCGGCATATGCTGGGTATTGAAAATGATCGGTTGCGGGTTACAGTTACTCAGATTGCCGGGATATTGGCCCGCCGTATCGTTTCCTGGGTAACCTTGGACGATACCATGGAGAAGGGACAGGTTTACGGTTTGATAAAGTTTGGCTCTTGTACGGAAATCGTTGTGCCAAAGAGTGTTGAAGTCCTGGTAAAGAAGGGCGACAAGGTACGTGGTGGCGAGACCATCGTAGGGAGGATTAAGGAGTAATGAGTAAATCGCTTATACCTAATGGACTTACTTCCATGAATCTGGTATTTGGTATGTGTTCTATAATTTCTACTTTTCATGGTGATCTGTTCTGGGGAGCAGTCTGCATATTGTTAGCTTTGGTGGCGGATGGTCTGGATGGTCGTTCGGCTCGGGCTTTGAACGTAAGCAGCGAAATTGGTAAGGAAATGGACTCCCTGTGCGATTTGGTGTCCTTTGGTGCAGCACCGGCTATGTTGGCCTATAAGCTTCAGCTCAGTGAATTTGGTATTTTGGGCTGTGTGGCAGCAATATTTTTTGCCTTGTGCGGTATGTGGCGTTTGGCCAGATTTAATGTGAATACAACTGTTGTTCATGGCTATTTTATGGGACTGGCTATTCCGGCTGGGGGCTGCCTGATTGCTACTTCTACTTTACTGGTAAATGCTATTGGTTTTGACTTGGGACAGCTGTCTTATGGCTATCCGATAATTGTAATGATTGTGGCCTATCTCATGGTAAGTACGGTCCATTATCCTGATTTTAAGGGTGACGGCGAAAAGATGAATGTTCTGGCCAAGCTGGTGGCAGCCGTGGTTTTTGCCTTGATTTTATGGTTGGGCATTGACGGAATAGGCTATGCTGTTCTCTTTGGCATTTTTGCTTCTTATGCAATTTTTGGTATTGTAAATCACAGTATTAATCTTATTGCCGGTGGCAAATAATAATCATAAGTAAAGTCCGTTACTTAAAGGAGAAAACATTTAATGTCTATTCCATTACTCGATACCTTTTATCCATTGGATATAATCATGCTGCCGTTGCAGATCTTTTTGTTCTGCTTTACGATATATTTCTTCATAATAGGCTTTTTTGGGCTGGTGGTATTTAAAGAAAAGAAAATTACCACCCCTACCAAGAAATTTGCCTGTTTGATTGCCGCTCATAATGAACAGGCGGTAGTGGCCCATTTGGTCAAGAACTTGCAGGAAATGGATTATCCCAAGGATTTGTACGATATATATGTAATTGCCGATAACTGCAGTGATGATACTGCCAAGGTTTCCCGTGAGGCCGGAGCTATTGTCTGTGAGCGCTTTGATCCGGAAAAAAAGACCAAGGGATATGCTCTGGACTGGATGTTTGCCAAGCTCTTTGACATGGAAAAGGATATGGAAAAACCGTATGATGCGGTTTGTATCTTTGATGCTGATAATTTGGTACACCCGCGTTTCCTTATGGAGATGAATCATCATCTCATGAAGGGCGCAAAAATAGTTCAGGGTTTCTTGGATGCCAAAAACCCTTACGACTCGTGGGTTTCTGCTACATTTGCCCTGTCCTTCTGGGTTATCGATTATCTCATTCATCAGGCCAAGACCAATCTGGGTTTGTCGGCTGTGTTGGGTGGTACCGGTATGTGTATCACCACTGAAGTATTAAAGCGCCACGGTTGGCGTGCCAACTGCCTGGTTGAGGATATGGAATTTACCATGAAGTCCCTGGTGGAGGGGATCAAAACCACTTGGGCCGTGGATGCCATTATTTATGATGAAAAGCCATTGACCTTTATGCAGTCCTGGTACCAGAGAAAACGTTGGGCTCAAGGACAGTTTGATGTGGCCCATCGTTTTATACCGAAGCTGTTAAAGGAAGGTATCAAGCAGCGGAGCATTCCTATTTTGGATGGCTGTTTGTACCTTATTCAGCCATATTTCCTGATGTTTACCGCCTTCTTTATTCTTATGGGGTATATTCAGGTATTTTATGGTCAGCAGATTTATACCAGTATTTATGCCTTTATGCCTAATCATCTGATGACGGCAATAACCATTATTCAGTATTTACTGCCAATGATTATTCTCATCAAGATGCGGGCCAAGTGGAAGGCTTGGTTATATATTCCACTGTACCAGGTATTTATTTATTCCTGGCTGCCAATAGTATTCCTGGGCTTTATTCACCGCAACGAGCATGAATGGGCTCATACCAAGCATACTCAGGCAGTCAGCTATGACCAGTTTATTGATGGCCGAAAGTAATTTTCAAAGCTTGTTTGTGAAGTTTTACCCCTTTGTTGCATTGCATTGAAGGGGTTTCTTATTGCGGAGGATTGAATTATGTTTGAAATTCATGTCAGTGCGGAATTCGAGGCAGCTCATCGGATTGCCGGTTACAAGGGAAAATGCAACCGTCTTCATGGTCACAGCTGGGTTGTGGAGGCAGCCGTAACAGGTAAGAAGCTGGATGAGCTGGGTATGCTGGTGGATTTTAAGGTGGTAAAGGGACGCCTGCGGGATTTATTGGAAGGCTTGGACCATCAGTTACTAAATGAGCTGCCAGCCTTCGCTGATGACTATAATCCAACAGCGGAGCATTTGGCCCAGTACATTTACGTGGAAATGGCCAAGGCGGATTTTTTTGATGATAATGTGAAATTAAAGCATATTCAGGTATGGGAGTCGCCAAAATCATCAGTTATTTATACATTGGACTAAGGGATGTAAAATGGAAGCGAATTTGATTGAAATCTTTTCCTCGGTACAGGGAGAGGGACGTTATGTAGGTTGTCGTCAGCTCTTTGTTCGCTTTGAAGGATGCAATTTAAGTTGTAAATATTGTGATACGGAGCATGAGGCCGGGGTACACACCTTGTGTAACGTGGAAACGCGGTCGGGGTCACGCCTTTTTTCAGAGGCAATTAATCCTTTGGCGGTTACCGAGGTAGCGGCTTATATTAATAGGTTTTTGCGGGAATTGCCCCATCAGGCAGTAAGCTTTACTGGTGGTGAACCACTGCTTCATACGGCATTTTTGCGGGAACTGATTCCAATGATAAATACTAAGGTTATGCTGGAAACCAATGGGACCTTGCCGGACCGATTGGCTGAAATCATTGATTTAGTAGACATAATAAGCATGGACATCAAGCTGCCCCAGATGACAGAAGCAAATCTTTGGGCTGTTCATCGGGATTTTTTGAATATAGCCAAGGAAAAGGATGTTTATGTTAAGCTGGTGGTAACCGGCGATATAGTCATGGAGGATTTCCAACGGGCTATTGATTTGGTGGCAGAAATTAATCCTGATATTTTGCTTATTTTACAGCCAGTAACCCCGGTAAATGATATGATTCCCGTTGAACCGGGAACAATGCTGGAATTGCAGCAGATAGCTTTGGAAAAATTACGTGATGTACGGGTTATTCCCCAGACTCATCGGATGATGGATCAGTTATAAAGGAGGCACAATCATTGAACAAGGATGTTTTTTCGGATAAGTTAGGCAATTTTTTTCAGAAGGTTGCTGATCTTGTGCGCGAAGATTTTGGCTTCTTGATGATTATATGGATATTTGGTTGCTCCACCCAGGTAATAAAGTGGGGCATTTCCGGCAGGACGGATTTGGTGATGAGCTTTATCTTTACCGGTCTGTTGACGGCTATGGCCGTAACCTTTATCACCAAGTGGCTGTTTGTGCCTAAAGCTTCCCAGTGGATACGTGGAATATTGGTAGGGATAATGTTTGTTGCCTTTACTATGGAGGCCTTTGTATTGTACCAGTACAATGCTCTGTTAGGGGTAGGTACAGTAAATTCCCTGTTTGAAACTAATCCGGAGGAATCTGCGGAATTTTTAAAGACATTTGTGGGCTTTGAAGGTTTAGGATTGGCTATATTTTTGGTAGTCTTGTTCTATTGCCTGGTCAAGTATAAGCCATGGAAAAAGGCTCAGGTTGATTCCGTATCCCAAAAGGTCTTGGCAGGAATTGTAGTAATCTTATCCTCCATATATACCATTTATATGTGTGCTGGTTATCCTGGTTTGATGTTTGGTGGGGTAAATCTGACTCCGGTGACTCGCCTGCTGGGGGCCAGCAAGACGGCCTGGGAAAATCATGTAGCTTATCAGGAGTTGATATCCAAGTTGGATGAGAATATCCAACTGACTAAAAATGAGGGCAAGATAACCAACATTGTCTTTATTTTAGGGGAATCCACCAACCGTAATCACATGCATTTATATGGCTACGAGTTGTCAAATACACCAAACCTGGATGATATGGCCAAAAGGGGCGAAATCATTTGCTTTAAGGACGTGGTAAGTGCTCATTCTACAACGGTGGCTTCCCTTAGTAAAATATTTACCTTCTGTAATCATGAGGCACCAAAGCCTTGGTATGAGTATCATAATCTCATTGATATTATGAATACTGCCGGGTATAAGACCCATTGGCTGTCCAATCAGGAAAGCTCCGGAATATGGGGAAATGTGGCGCAGATTTATGCTGCTCACAGTAAAGTTAGTCATTTTACCCAAATAAGAGATTCCGAGGAGGATGAAGGACGGGTTGATGGGGAATTGTTCCCTTTGGTGGATAATGCCATTGCTGATGCCAGTGGAGAAAAGAATTTTTATGTGGTGCATCTGATGGGCTGTCATCTGGCCTATTACAACCGTTATCCATACATTTTTACTAAATTTTCTGATAAAGATATTTCCGATCCTTCGGGAAGATACAATGATGACCAGAAGGAAGTCATCGCCCAGTATGATAATGCCATTTTCTATAATGATTACATAGTCAGCGGTATCATTGATAAATTCCGGGAAACTAATTCCGATACTATCGTTATTTATCTGCCTGATCATGGGGAAGCAGTATATGATGATGGAGTCAGTGGCCATATCGAGGAAAATCCTAGTCGCCACATGATTGAAGTACCGCTTATTATGTGGGCTT
>CACZYN010000105.1 GCA_902785445.1 uncultured Anaerovibrio sp. | reverse complement strand
ATTATCAGAAACCGTTTTCGGCGGGTAGGTGGCAATCCGGATAAATTGGAATTGCGGCCTTTTAGTGCGGATTATCTTACCCAGTATCGGGATATTGATATTGCCTTAGATACTTCTCCTTATTGTGGAGGCCTTACCACCTGCGATGCGCTTTACATGGGGGTACCGGTTATCACCATGTCGGGCTGTAGTCATGGGTCGCGCTATGGCGAGACCATTTTGCAGGCAGCTGGTTTGTCGGAGCTGATTAGCAACGGTAGCAGAAGCTATTCCGGGAAGGCTATTCAGCTTGGGAAGCAGATTTCCAAATTAAATGAGCTGCATCACGAATTGCCAAAACGCCTCAAACAGTCACGCCTCATGGACAATAAGTCATATATGGTGGATATTGAGGATAAATTTCATCGGATTTGGGATGTATATTGTAAAGTTTAGCTTGCAATTTTTCACCTGTACATATATACTTGACGAGTAAGGATGTCTCTTTGGCCACCTGTAATTAGGTAAGTTTAGTAAGAGTACAGATGGGATGTCAAAATAGTAAAATGGGGGATTTTTTTCATGAGTTTTGAAGACGAGACTTTGGTATGCAAGGACTGTGGCAAGGAGTTCATCTTTAGCGCAGGAGAGCAGGAATTTTATGCAGAGAAGGGGTTTGAGAACAAACCAGTTCGTTGTCGCGATTGCCGTGACAAGCGTCGCCGTAGCCGTGATGGCGAAGAAAGAGGCCAGCGTCAGATGTTCACTGTAGTGTGTGCTGAGTGCGGTAAGGAGACCGAGGTTCCATTTGAACCAAAGAATGACCGCCCAGTATATTGTCGGGATTGCTTTCAGGCAAAGAAAAACGGCTAATTAGATAGTTGGCAATGAGGCCCGGCGTTTTTTACTCCGGGCTTCTATATTAATACATTATTATGTCTATGACATAATAATGTATTATGTTCCAAAAGGGGAGGAATTTT
Organism: uncultured Anaerovibrio sp.; assembly: GCA_902785445.1. GTDB lineage: Bacteria > Bacillota > Negativicutes > Selenomonadales > Selenomonadaceae > Anaerovibrio. Next base: position 10,901 of record CACZYN010000105.1, on the reverse strand, counting down.
TTCATGTCAAAGAAAATCTTAGTGTTATGTATGGCTGCATTGATGGCTGTTATGGCTATGGTTGCAGGTTGTGGAAATGACAAGAAGGCTGCTGACGGCGAAAAGGTTTTGAAGGTTGGTACTAACGCCGACTTTGCTCCATTTGAGTTCCAGGGAGCAGACCCAACTGCTTATGAAGGCTTCGATATGGATCTTATTCGGGCTATTGGGCAGGAAATGGGCTATAAGGTTGAAATAAACAATCTGGCTTTTGATGGACTTATTCCTTCATTAGAGGCTGGTAACATTGATGTTATTATTTCCGGTATGACCATAAATGAAGAGCGTAAGCAGAAGGTATTATTCTCGGATTCTTACTACAAATCCGGCCTTAGCATTATGCTGCCAAAGGATAATGACAGCATTAAGAGCTTTGCTGATTTGAAGGGCAAGAAGATTGCTGTACAGATTGGTACTACTTCCGCTACTGAGGCCAAGAAGATTGAGGGCGCTCAGGTTAAGGAGCTGAACTCTTCCGCTGATACCTTTATCGAGTTGGCTGCCAAGGGTGTAGATGCAGTTATCAATGACCGTCCGGTAAATGATCGTTATATCGTTGAGTCCAAAAACGATAAGGTAAAGGTATTGCCAGATCTCTTGACTGCTGAGGACTATGGTATCGCCATCAACAAGAAGGATACTGAGCTCCAGAGCAAGATTAATGCCGCTCTGAAGAAGCTGAAGGATAATGGTGAATACGATAAGATTTACGCTAAATGGTTTGGCGGCAAGAAATAATCTTATATAGTGAATATTCATGGGGGTGTTGCTGTGGCAACACCCCTTTTTCCTTGACACCTATATAGATAGGAATGTATAATTATACCGTTATAGTGAAAAAATTATAAATGGTCAGGTGAATAAAATGAGTTTTAATATGGATTTGGTGGTCCAATCCTTTCCCTTATTGATTTTGGGAGCGGGCATTACCATTCAGATTACAGCTATTTCAGTATTTTTGGGACTTATAATAGGTATGTTTGTGGGGATTGCCCGCATAAGTCATATTAAGCCCCTTAGTATTTTGGCGGCAATTTATACGGACTTTCTGCGGGGTACACCGTTGCTGGTGCAGATATTCCTTATTTATTTTGCCCTGCCGATTATTTTAGACCAGCGGGTAGACCCTTTTTTAGCGGCTATCACCGCTTGCGGTATTAACTCCGGTGCTTATATTGCTGAGATTTTCCGGGCTGGTATTCAGGCCATCGACAGTGGTCAGATGGAGGCCGGCCGGTCTTTGGGGATGACCTGGACCCAGACCATGCGTTACATAATTATACCTCAGGCCTTTAAAAATATTATTCCGCCTCTTGGCAACGAATTTATCGCCCTGCTGAAGGATTCCTCCTTGGTATCTGTTATTGGATTTGAGGAGTTGACCCGACGGGGGCAGCTGATTATTGCCCGCACCTACGGTTCCTTGGAAATTTGGCTTAGTGTGGCCTTGATTTATTTGGTAATGACCTTGGCCATTTCCCGTCTAGTGGCGTATATGGAAAAGAGGTTGAAGACAAAATGATAGATATTAAAGATTTACATAAATCCTTTGAGGACCACGAGGTACTAAAGGGGATTGATTTGCATATTAATCCTCAGGAAGTTGTGGTTATTATCGGTCCATCCGGTTCCGGCAAGAGCACACTGCTTCGCTGCATGAATATGCTGGAGGTTCCTACCTCTGGTGAGGTGGTGGTTGATGGTATTGAGCTGAATGGCGAGGCCAATATCAATAAAGCCCGGGAAGAAATTGGCATGGTGTTCCAACGGTTTAATCTCTTCCCACATATGACGGTACTGCAAAATATCACCTTGGCGCCTATAAAGGTTCGGGGCATGAAAAAAGAGGATGCGGAAAAGATTGCCCAGGAGCTGTTGGCTCAGGTAGGTCTTTCGGATAAAGCTGATGCCTATCCACCACAGTTATCCGGCGGACAGCAGCAGCGAGTGGCTATCGCCAGAGCCTTGGCCATGCAGCCAAAGGTAATGCTCTTTGATGAGCCAACCTCTGCTTTGGACCCGGAGATGGTTAAGGAAGTTTTGGATGTAATGAAGGATCTGGCCAATAAGGGTATGACCATGGCTGTGGTAACCCACGAGATGGGCTTTGCCCGTGAAGTAGGTGACCGGCTGCTGTTTGTGGATGATGGACAGATTATCGAACAGGGGCCTCCGAAAGAGGTGTTTGAAAATCCTCGGGAGGAACGGACCAAGTTGTTCTTCTCAAAAATATTGTAACGAATAAAGTGACCGTTATTATGACGGCCACTTTATTTTTTTAATAGTTAATGTTTTTTACTTTAGAAAATTTCGAATTTTGCGAAAGTTAAAAGTTTATCACCATAATGGTTGAAGGGTGTAACTAAAGGTGGTAAAATAAAGGAGTAAGTTCCGGTAGGAGAACCGGGTTGTAATTCTTAGGAGGTTCATTATGGAAGGAAAGGTAAAATGGTTTAGTGCCGAGAAGGGTTATGGGTTTATTGAGCGTGAAGGCGGCGACGATGTGTTCGTTCATTTCTCTGCTATTGTTGATGAGGGCTTTAAGACCCTTAGCGAAGGACAGGCAGTGGAGTTTGAGATTGTAGAGGGAGCTCGCGGTCCTCAGGCAGCCAACGTAGTAAAGAAACAGGCATAAAACACACAGCGGTTTGGATGATTAATCCAAACCGCTTTTTAAATGGTTAAGCCTTCCCCTTTTCCTTTATATTTTTTGGTATCTTTTGCAGGTATTTTCATCATTATGGAGAATATATAAAATACAGAAACTTGGAAAGGGGATGTTATTATGACAACATTCACCGTTAGAGGCAAAAATGTAGAAATTACTCCGGCTTTAAGAGACTATGTGGAAAAGCGGATCGGTAAGATTACTCGCTATTTCGACTCAGTTGGTGAGATTTCTGTATTGCTGAGTGTTATAAAGGAACGCCATATGGTTGAAGTAACCGTTCCGGTACAGGGTGTGCTCCTGCGTGGCGAGGAGGCCTCCCATGATATGTATGCTTCCATAGATTTGGTTATTGAGAAGCTGGAACGGCAGATTCATAAACATAAGACCAAGATGCAGCGCCGGTTCCGGGATGGTACTTTGTTGGACGAAGCCTTTGCTTCCCCAGCGGCTCCAGCTCAGGAGGATGATGACGAAGAGTATCCAATCGTTAAGAGAAAGAAGTTTGTAGTAAAGCCAATGGATGTACAAGAGGCTATCATGCAGATGAATCTCTTGAATCACGATTTCTTTGTATTCCGGGATGCAGATACTGAGGAAGTAAATGTGGTTTATCGCCGGGCTGACGGCAAATATGGTCTGATTGAATCGGACAATAGATAACTCAGAAGTTTATCGGTTGTAGAATCGGTAAATCATAGCGGGGGCGCTGCTCATAGGTCGTGTGAGCAGCGCCCTTTCTTTTCTTTTGACTTCTATAATATAGTTTGGTAAACTATTAAGAGGTGTGTTTACGCACCCATCCAATTTGTTAGGAGTGAGTATTGTTGTTAGGCATCTTTAAAAGATTTTTAGGCGATAATAATGAAAAAGAAATAAAGCGTATGAGAGCAATTGTGGAGGAGATTAATTCCTACGAAGAGGAATTAACCGAGCTCAGTGATTCTTCTCTTACCAGACATACAGATAAATTCAAGGAGCGTCTGGCCAATGGCGAAACCCTGGATGATATTTTGCCGGAGGCATTTGCCGTAGTTCGTGAGGCATCCCGTCGCGTATTGGGTATGCGTCATTTTGATGTGCAGATGATAGGTGGTATTTGCCTCCACGAAGGTAAAATCGCCGAGATGCGTACTGGTGAAGGTAAGACCCTGGTGGCAACCCTGCCGGTTTATCTTAACGCCCTCACTGGCAAAGGCGTTCATATGGTAACTGTCAATGACTATTTGGCCAAGCGCGATAGCGAGTGGATGGGTCGTTTGTATAATTTCCTGGGCCTGTCGGTAGGTCTTATTAAACATGATATGGATACTCCACAGCGTAAGTTTGCTTATGGCTGTGATATTACTTTTGGTACTAATAACGAGTATGGTTTTGACTATCTCCGGGATAACATGGTTGTAGACCTTGATCAGATGGTTCAGCGGGAACTGAATTTTGCCATCGTGGTTCTAAGTCCACGGATACGTACAGCCGCATGGCTAAGGCCGTAGAGACCTTGAAGCCAGGCGTGGATTATACCGTGGATGAAAAGCAGAAAACCGTTGCACCAAATGAAACCGCGGTAGCCAAGGTAGAGAAGTTTCTGGGCGTAAAGAATATGTATGACTCCGAAAATATTGAGATGTCTCACTGCTTCACCGCCGCTCTCCGAGCTAAGTCTCTGATGAAGCGGGATCGGGATTATGTAGTTAAAGACGGGGAAATTGTCATCGTTGATGAATTCACCGGTCGTCTCATGGAAGGACGTCGTTATTCTGATGGTCTGCATCAGGCCATTGAAGCCAAAGAGGGCTTGGAGGTTCGCCGTCAGTCCCAGACTTTGGCCAGCATTACCTTCCAGAACTATTTCCGTATGTACAATAAGCTGGGCGGCATGACTGGTACTGCCAAGACTGAGGAAGACGAGTTTATCAAGATTTACAATTTGCCAGTAGTTGTTGTTCCTACTAATATGCCAGTACGTCGTGTAGACATGCCGGATGTTATTTATAAGACTCGTAGGGCTAAGCTCAAGGCTGTGGCCAATGATGTGGAGCGTATCCACAGCACCGGTCAGCCAGTGTTGATCGGTACCACTTCCATTGCCCAGTCCGAGGAAATCAGTGGTATTTTGCGTAAGCGGGGAATTTCCCACAATGTGTTGAATGCCAAGTTCCATGAGAAGGAAGCAGAAATCATTGCCGATGCCGGCCAAAAGGGTGCTGTAACCATTGCAACCAACATGGCTGGTCGTGGTACAGATATAAAGCTGGGTGAGGGCGTGCCAGAATTAGGCGGTCTGTACATTGTAGGTACTGAGCGTCATGAGTCCCGCCGTATCGATAACCAGCTCCGGGGCCGTGCCGGCCGTCAGGGTGACCCAGGTAATTCCCGTTTCTACCTGTCTTTGGAGGATGATTTGCTCCGCCTCTTCGGCGCCAAGAATATTTCTTCAATTATGGACCGTCTGGGTATGGGTGAGGATGATCCTATTGAGCATAAGATGATTACCAAATCTATTGAAAATGCCCAGAAGAAGGTGGAAGGCCGTAACTTCGATATGCGTAAGCACGTGCTGGAATATGATGATGTAATGAATCAGCAGCGTGAGATTATCTACGCTGAACGTAAGAAGGTCCTGAAGGGTGGCAATCTCCGTGAGCATGTTATCCACATGATTGCCCAGATTATTGAGGCGGAAATGGATCAGTATGCCAATGCTAAGCTTTATCCTGAGCAGTGGACCCTGGGCGAACTCATTAAGGATGCTGAGAAGGTGTATGCTCCACAGGGCAAGCTGAAGCTGGAAGAGCTGGAGGATATGAGCCGGGACGAGGTTCAGGAGACCTTGATGAATGTGGCAGAGGAAGCCTACAAGCTCAGAGAAATGCTCTTTGGCGAGGAAAATATGCGGGAGCTGGAGCGTATTGTTATGCTTCGGGTTATTGATAACCGTTGGATGGAGCATTTGGATGAAATGGATATGCTCCGTGAGGGTATTGGCCTCTTATCCTATGGTCAGCGCAACCCATTGGTAGAGTATAAGATCAAGGGACATGATATGTTCCAGGAAATGATCGATGGCATTCAGACGGACATTGCCACTATGATGTACCGGGTAAATATCATTACTCCGGAACAGCAGCGGGCTATGGAAGAACAGGCGCAACAGCGTCTGGCTCAGGCCAAGTCTAATCATAGCGGCGACGACTCTGAAGAAGAAACCAAGCAGCAGCCTTATGTAAATGAGGAGAAGATTGGTCGTAACGACCCTTGTCCTTGTGGTAGTGGCAAGAAGTACAAGAACTGCTGCGGTCGGGATAAATAATATAGAATAATTAGGATGTGAGAACATGCTGGAGGATTTGAAGCCGGAAATCGTGGCACTCCAGGGGCGCCTGTCTGAGATGGAAAAATCTTTGGATGTGGCCCATAAAGAAGAAAAAATCGCTGAATTGGAATACAAGATGGGCGAGCCTACCTTTTGGGATAACCCGGAGGAGGCCCAGAAAGTCAATCAGGAGCTCAACGATGTAAAAATCAGCGTGGATAAATACAAGGAACTGATGGCCAAGTTCGATGATGTGCAGGTTATGTGGGAACTGGGCATGGAGGACAAAGACGAATCCGTTGAGGCAGATGTAAAGGCTGATATGGCGGAAATAGATCAGGCTTTGGAGGAGCTTCAGCTGGAGGTTATGCTCTCCGGCAAGTATGATGCCAATAATGCAATTTTGACACTCCATGCCGGTGCCGGTGGTACCGAGGCCCAGGACTGGACCAGCATGCTTCTCCGCATGTACGGTCGTTATGCTGAACGCCACGGTTTTACTGTGGAAACTGCGGACATGCTGCCTGGTGATGAGGCGGGAGTAAAGTCGGTTACCTTGTTTATCAAGGGGCATAACGCTTATGGCTTTTTGAAATCAGAAAAGGGTGTACACCGTCTGGTGCGCATATCACCATTTGATTCGGCGGCTCGTCGTCATACCTCTTTCTGCGCCTGTGATATCATGCCGGAATTGGATGATACCGCTGAGGTGGAAATTAACATGGATGAGGTGCGGGTGGACACCTACCGGGCTTCTGGTGCCGGTGGTCAGCACATCAACAAGACTTCTTCGGCAGTTCGTATGACCCATGAGCCTACAGGAATTGTGGTTCAGTGTCAGAATGAGCGTTCTCAGCTCCAGAACAGGGAGCAGTGTTTGAAAATGCTTCGTGCTAAGCTCTTTGAGCTAGAGGAAGAAAAGAAGGAAAAGGAAATTGCGGCTCTGGAAGGTGACCAGCAGAAAATTGAATGGGGCAGCCAGATTCGTTCATATGTATTCCATCCATATAATATGGTAAAGGATCATCGTACCAACGCAGAAACCGGTAATACCGGAGCTGTTATGGACGGTGAAATAGATATGTTTATTGAGGCCTTTTTACGGGCCAAGGCTAATCATCAATTGTAATCTACCAGGTGATGACTTTGAGCAAGGCTGTAAAGATTGTTTTAGGGCTAATCGTTATATTTTTAGTGTTTTGCCAGCTTATTCTGCCAGGAATAATGCAGGGCACTATCAGTCACCAGGTGCAGGAAGCTACCGGTGCGGATAAGGTGGATGTAAATTTGTCCACGGTGCCAGGCTTTATGTTGCTGGCTGGCAAGCTGGACAGCATTCATATTGATGCAGATAATGCTATGGTTGGCCAGATCAAAGTGGACAAGCTTACTGTGGACGGCAGTAATGTCCGGGGGGATTTTTCTGCTTTAGATACCAGAGACGGTTCGGCGGTAAGTTCTGCCGATCGGTTGGAAATCACCGGCGTTATTTCTCAGGAATCCTTGGAGGATTTGCTGAAGCGTAAGCTGGAAAAAGTGGATAATATTCAGACTACCATGGACAGTGAGAAACTGTCGGCCACAGGAACAGTGAAAATATTGGGCCGTAAGGCGGACATCACTCTGGAGGGTATTGTCTTTGAAGAAAACGGGGCGGTGTTTTTCCATATGACTCGCCTGGATATAAGAAATGCCCTGCTGGGTAAGGCAGTAATTGGCAATTTCTTTGGAGATATTCTGTTGTTTGATTTACATAAAATGCCGGTGCGCTCGGAAGTTGATGATGTGGAAATGCAGGAAGGCCAGGTCATTATCAAGGCCAGCTACCGTAAGTCGGCTATTTAACACGGTTATTTAAGGAGAATAACTGATATGAAGCAGTTTTCATATAATAAATTTTTAATTGTGCTAATCGTTATTGGGCTGGTGGCTTCATTATGTATCAATATCCAGCGCCATCAAGTGGAAGTGGCCAATAATTCCGTCGAGCTGATTGTGGATTATGAGGATATTGTGGCCTTGGCCGAGTGTGAGGGCCTGCCAGTTGATGAAGTAATGCGTCAGGCCAAGGAAGCCGGAATTACCTCTTTGGCAGTGTACGAAACTACCTTTAAAAAACTCAATGTCAATGGTAAGACCACGGCAGTGAATGGTAGTGATATTCTTACCAGCTATCAGACTGGGGCCATGACTGACCCTAATTGGCGGCAGTTGGTGGAAAATGGAACTATTAAGGGGACAGACATTTATGTCACCGGCCATCATCAGCAGACCTTTAAGGAAGTTCATGAGGATTTAGTTCGCCGTTTAGGTAATGATCGGGTAAAAGAGCTTAAAGTGGGCAATGAAACGGTTTTGGCAGTAAAGGCCCAATTTGAGTCCTTTGAAAAAATGGATTTGGGTATGCCAACGGACGAAATGAAGGCGGTCAACGACGGCGGTTTTTATGTATTGGCCCGTCCAACCAACTATCGGTCCTGTACCAAGGATGATGTGGATGCCTTTTTTAAGCGTATTGACGGTTTCGGGGTGTCTGGCATAGTTTATTCCGGTTCTCAGACTTTGGGCGCCCCGGATAATTCTGATTATACGGCCAAGAAAATGGCCGAGCGGGACCTTACTTTAGGTATGATTGAAGGCGTGACCCAGCTCCAGTTTTTCCCTCAGGATGGTATGTTGGATATAGCCAAGGCCAATGATTATCATTCGGCCCGTTTGTATTCTATTCCCAAGGATGAACAAAAGAAAATGAAGATTGCCGAATGCGTGGAACGGTGGGCTAATACCGATGCTGAACGCAATATTCGGTTCAACTTATTAAAGATATTTGATAAACCAGCTCCGGGGATGACTCTGCTGGAGACAAATATGACTTATTTTGCATCCACCAGAGATCGTTTGGTGGCCGAGGGATTTACCATTGGCCGGGCTGGTGTATTTGAGCATTTTTATCCATCTAGTTGCCTTAGAGCCTTGGTGATGCTGGGAGTTGCAGCAGCTTGCGTGCTGTACTTATCTTTGGTGATTCCTGGAATGGGTAAAAAATCTGTCTATGGATTGTTGCTATTGGCGGCTGTTGTATTGACTGGGCCGGTTCTGATGGGCCACGGCAATAAAATCCGTGTATTAGCTGCGTTGCTCAGTGCCAATGTATTTCCGGCTATTGCCGTTATTTGGCAGTTAGATCGGTTCAGAAACAATAATCCGGATGATAAGGCTTCTTTGTTGAAGGTCATCTTTACAGGCATGGTGTCGTTATTTGCCTGTGGTGTATTGTCTTACGTTGGTGCATCCTATCTGTCCGGCTCCTTGGCCGATACAGAATATTTATTGGAAGTGAATATTTTCCGGGGTATCAAGCTCACCTTCATTCTGCCTATAATTTTGGTGGCCATTGCCTTTATGCAACGGTTTGATTTATTTGATGGCAAAATGGATGATACGGAAGGTTTTATGAATCAGTTCCGGAAGATTATGGATATGCCAGTAAAGGTTAAGACTTTGATTGGCCTCTTTTTGGTGCTGGTGGCCGGTGTAATTTTTGTGGCCCGTTCTGGACACACTATGGGTATGCCGGTATCGGCTACAGAGCTTAAATTCCGGGCCTTTTTGGAGCAGGCTATGTATGCCCGTCCACGGTCCAAGGAACTCCTCATCGGACATCCTGCTTTTATGTTAGCCGTGCTGGCCTGGTTTAAAAAGTGGCCAACCATGATACTGTTTGTTTTGGTTTTAATTGCTACTATTGGCCAGGGTTCGATGGTGGAGACCTTTGCCCATATGCGTTCACCGATATTTATGTCCTTTGCCCGGGGCATTGGTGGTATAGTCTTGGGGGCAATAATAGGTGCTATCTGTATGATTTTGGTTCAGCTTTGGAGCAAATATGTTTCTCCGAAGTTGGCCGCTGATAAATAGAAAAGATAAGGAATGACAACAGACATGAGTAATGTTGTAATTTCCGGATATTACGGTTCCAGAAATGCTGGCGATGAAGCGATGCTGGCAGCTATGGTAGAAGTATTGACGGATATGGATCCCAACATAAATATAACGGTTATATCCGCTGACCCGGAGGATACTAAGGTGCGTCACAAGGTCCATGCCATTGGTTGGCTGGATATTGGCCATATCATTGGGGCCTTGTATAAGGCCGATCTTCTGATTAGCGGTGGTGGCAGTTTGCTGCAGAATGTTACCAGTCGGCGAAGCTTGTATTATTATCTTATGATAATTGTATTAGCGGAGATGATGAGAACACCGGTAATGTTGTATGCTCAGGGGATTGGTCCGATTCAGGGCAGCTTTGCCCGCTGGGTAATGCGGATAGTGGGCAACGGCATCAAGCAGATTACGGTTCGGGACAGGGGATCTTTGGGCGAGTTGGCCCAAATGAAAATTCGCCGACCTAAAATAGAATGTACCTCTGACCCGGTTCATGCCATACATCCGGTGGACAAAAACATGGGGCGGGCTATTCTTACCAAGAATAATGCCTATGGAGCCAAGCCATTGGTGGGGATTTCCGTGCGTGAATGGCAGGACTGGACTCATTACAAGGCGGTTATTGCTCGGGCTGCGGACCAGATTGCTCAGGAATTTGATGCCAGAATTATATTCCTGCCAATGCAGTTCCCGGAAGATGTGCATACGGCGGAAATGGTGGCGTCTATGACCAGCTGCAACGCGGTGGTGTTGCAGGAAGAATACTCCACTAAGGAACTGTTGTCCATTGTGGGCAATATGGACCTGCTTATTGGCGTGAGGCTCCATGCTTTGATCTTTGCGGCAGTTATGGGGGTTCCAATGATTGGTGTATCCTATGACCCGAAGATTGACCGGTTCCTGGAATCAGTGGGGGAAAGTCCGGTAGGGGATTTG
>CACZYN010000104.1 GCA_902785445.1 uncultured Anaerovibrio sp. | reverse complement strand
GCGGAGATATTCCTTACCGATCCACGCATTAAAGCAGTAACCTTCGTTGGTACTACTGGCGTTGGTAAGCATGTTTATTCTGTAGCTGCGGAGCATGGTAAGCGGGTTCAGGCACAGACTGAGGCGAAGAATCATGCGCTGGTATTGGCTGATTGTAATTTGGAGGCTACTACCAATGCGATTATTAATTCTACCTATGGCTGTGCTGGTATGCGTTGTATGGCTTTGCCAGTTGTTGTGGTTGAGGAAAGCATTGCCGATGACTTTGTTGCTCTCCTGAAAAAGAAGGCTGAGGCCATGGTTGTAGGCTGTGCTTATAAAGAAGAAACTAAGTTGGGACCAGTGGTATCCGCGGCCCACAAGCAGAAGGTTTGCAACTGGATTCAAAAGGGTGTTGATGAAGGTGCCAAGCTGGTACTGGATGGCCGTGATTGCAAGCCAAAGGGCTACGAAAATGGCTTCTTTGTTGGACCAACCATTCTCGATCATGTTAAACCAGGCATGAGTGTGGGCGATTGTGAAATCTTTGGCCCGGTTACCTGCATTAAGCGGGTTAAAAACTACGAAGAAGGTATCAAGATTATGAATGCCAACCCATTTGCTAATGGTTCTTGTATCTTCACCAGCAGCGGCTATTATTCCCGTAAGTTTGTCATGGAGACAGACGGCGGTATGGTAGGCGTAAATGTGGGTATTCCAGTACCAAGTGCCTACTTCCCATTCTCCGGTAATAAGGATTCCTTCTTTGGTGATCTCCATGTTCTTGGTAAGGATGGCATTCACTTCTTTACCCGGGCTAAGACAGTTACTACCCACTGGTTCGATGAGAACGCCGGCAAGAAGGAAGTTCGTACTTGGGAAGGAAGTACAGAACAATAATTAATTTTACATACTGCGTTAATAGTTAAAATACCTACCTCAAAAAGGCTGCTGCACAAGAGCTTGTCGGCAGCCTTTTTCATTGCAAAAAAATAGGACCCAGTCGTTTAAAACTGCGTCCTATGTTTAGAATGTATATTATGTTAACGCTGGATCTTTGGTCATTAAAGCCACGTTGTTTTGTTCCAGATAATCAACATAACGGGATGATGGCGTTTTTTCCATGATGATTCCGTCCAAATCCCGTAGCCCGCAATAGCTGATGAGGGAGGTTACATCCAGTTTGGAGGTATCCACCAACAGATATTTTTGTCCCGCTTTTTGGACAACGGCCCGTTTGATTTCGCTCTCCATTGGTGAGGCATTGGTGATGCCGTGTTCAATAGAAACTCCGGTACTGGCCATAAAAGCCTTGGATATATTGTAATCATTCAGGCAATTCAGCACACTGGGTCCCACAAAGGCCATGGACGGCATATAAAGGGAACCACCGGTGGCGATAATGTTGAACTGGTTTAGGGCAGCGGCAGCATTTATAACATAAACACTGGCCGTAACAATCGTAAGATTTTGGTGCTTTACCAGGAAAGGCAGCATGTGCATGGTGGTGGTACCGGAATCAATATAGATAATGTCCCCATCCCGGACCAGAGAGGCAGCAATGCGGGCAATCTTCTTTTTCTGCTGTACATTGCGGTTTTCTCGCAGGGAAAATGGCTCTGGCGAGTGATGCTCTTGTTCCTGAAGAACCACACCACCGTAGACCTTTTTTAAAACCCCGGTTTTTTCCAATTCGTTGATATCACGACGAATTGTGTATTTGGAAACATTAAAAGTCTCACATAAGGTGTTGATGGAAATGCTGCGGTTATCCTCCAGCAGCTCACGTATCTTTTGGATACGGTTAATTTTCATGTTTACTCACCTGCTTTTTTAGTATTTGCCGATCATAAATAAGGGTGTTACCAAAAAGTGTGCAAATAATTAATAACATTATGCGTATATTTATCTATTGCCATTATACAGATAAAATGGAAAATATACAAGAAAATCTCTCGAAAATAAGTTATTAATTAAAAATATTTAAAAAAGCAAAGCCTTATGATGTATATGCATGAAAGGATTTTTCGATTGTATGAAAAAAGAGATTGACAGGTGAGATTAAAAGTATTAAATTATAAGCATAAAGTTAGCAAAAGATAATCAATAAAATAAAAACTAGGAGGAGTGAAGATTTTGGGAAACATATTTTTGATGCCACAGAAGGTCATTTCGGGGGAAAATGTTATCAATGACCTGGGAGAGCATATTAAGGGCAAAGGGAAAAAGGCTTTGATTGTTACTGATTCCTTTATGGTGAAATCAGGTAATGTCAATAAAGTTGCAGATGCTCTGAAAAAAGATGGCATTCCATATGTTATTTATGATGGGGCCAATACGGAACCAACAGATAAAATTGTTGATGCTGGTTTGGCCATTTATAAAGAAGAAAAATGTGATTTCATAGTTGCTTTGGGGGGCGGCAGCCCAATGGATACGGCGAAAGCCATCGGATTTATGTCAGTAAGTTCTGGTAAGCTCCGGGATTACATGCATAAATCTATTGATATGCCAGTTCCGTATTTGGTGGCCATTCCTACTACAGCCGGTACTGGTTCAGAGGCAACTAAGAATACCATTATCGCCGATACGGAAACAGAAGTAAAAATGCTATTGGGTGGGCCATCCATTATACCGTCTCTGGCAGTAATTGACCCTACCTTTACCTTAACCGTTCCGCCGAAAATTACGGCGGCTACGGGTATTGATGCACTGACACACTGTATTGAGGCCTATACTTCTCGCAAAGCACAGCCGATGTCCGATATTTTTGCCCGCTCGGCGGTTAAGAAAATATACAGAAATCTGTTGGATTGCTACAAGGATGGCAGTAATGTGGAAGCTAGATTGCGGGTTTCAGAAGGGGCTCTGGAGGCTGGCATTGCCTTCAATAATTCCTCCGTAACCATTGTACACGGAATGAGTCGCCCTATCGGTGCATTGTTCCATATTGCCCACGGCGTATCCAATGCTGTATTACTTCCAGCTTGTCTGGAATTTGCCGTGGAGGGTAACATTGAACGGTTTGCAGAAATTGGCCGATTAATGAAGGTGGCTGACCGTCATACGCCAGATGAGGAAGCAGCTCATGCTATGGTAGAGGCAGTTACCAAGTTCTGTAAGGATTTGGAGATACCTACCCTGGCGGAGTTGGGAGTAGATAAAGATAAGTTTATGGCTGAATTGGATAAAATGGCAGATGATGCCTTAGAAAGCGGAAGTCCACAGAATACCATGCGCATTCCTACAAAGGAGCAGATTATCGAAATATATAAAAAGCTCTTTTGATAAATATTACAGGGGTAAGGGAAAATATATGCTGGCCTGATTGGGCCAGCGGAAGGGGTATGTAAACTTATGGACAAGTTACATGAGGTGGTTAAGGCGTTTCCGCAAACGGAGATATGGAATGATTCCTGTAGCTGTCAGGAACTCAGTTACGCCATTGAACGGGGTGCCTGTGGTGCAACTACCAATCCGGCTATTGTCTTCAATGTGCTGAAAAAGGAGCTGCCTGATTGGGAAGCTGCTATTAAGGAAATCATTCGGGATAACCCAACCTTTACAGAGGATGATGTGGCCTGGAAGGTAATTGAGGCTTTGGGGTTAAAGGCCTCCAAGCTGCTTTTGCCGATATTTAAGGAAACCCACGGTCAGAAGGGGAGAATTTCCTATCAGGTTAATGCCAAATACTACCAGAATGCGGAAAAGATTGTTGAGCATGCCAGTCAGCTGAATGATCTGGCGGAAAATCTCCAATTTAAGGCTCCGGCCAGTGAGGCAGGAATAAAGGCCTTTGAGGAGCTGACCTATCGGGGAATTTCTATTAATGCCACAGTATCATTTACTTGCAGCCAGGCTTTGGCAGTTGCAGAGGCGGTGGAGCGCGGTCTGAAACGTCGGGAAGCTGAGGGCAAGGATGTTTCCTGGATGCATCCGGTATGCACTATAATGGCAGGTCGCTTGGATGACTATCTGAAGAATTATTTAAAAAAGACGGATATAATAATTCACCCGGAGGCACTGGATTTAGCTGGTGTAGCCGTAGTCAAGAATACTTATAAAATTTATAAGGAAAAGAATTACCGGACTAAGCTGTTGGTAGCGGCTTACCGTAACCTGCATCATTTTGAGCAGTTTATCGGCGGTGACATTGTTTTGACTATTACCCATGATTATCAGCGGAAATTCAATGCAGCCAATGTGGAAATAAAAAACAACATGGACACACCTGTAGATCAAGGTTTACTGGATGAACTTCTCACTTTGGAGGAATTCAGAAAGGCCTACCTGCCTGATGGGATGCAGCCCACTGAATTCCAGCATTTTGGCCCATTCTTGGCCACTATGAACCAGTTCCTGGGCAGTTATGCTGATCTGGTGGCATTGGTGAGAAAATACATGATTGTATAAGATTTTTCGTATAAAATATGAATAGGAGATAAAATTATGCCACTTGTGAAAATGACGGAGCTGTTTCCAAAATACGGTGACAACTCCTATGCAATCGGCGCATTCAATGTGTCCGATATGGAAATGGCAATGGGAGCCATCAAGGCGGCAGAGGACTTGCAGGCACCGATTATTTTGCAGATTGCCGAGGGTCGGCTGCGGTATTCCCCATTGAAATTACTGGGCCCGATAATGATGGCGGCGGCTAAAAAGAGCAAGGTGCCGGCAGCAGTTCATCTGGACCATGGCGGAACTTTAGAAACTATTAAGCTAGCCCTGTCCTTGGGCTTTACCTCCGTTATGTTTGATGGTTCCAAATATCCTTTGGAAGAAAACATAGCCCGTACCAAAGAAGTCGTGGAATTAGCCCATGCCCAAGGTGCAGCCGTGGAAGGTGAGATCGGTTGCGTGGGTGGCGCTGAAGGCGACTACAAGAGCGTGGATATCTGTGTGACTGATGTGGAGGAAGCAAAACGGTTTGCAGCTGAAACGGGAATTGATGCTATGGCAGTGGCTATAGGAACTGCTCATGGTAATTATCAGGAACAGCCGAAGCTGCGTTTGGATCGTTTGCAGGAAATTGCCGAAGCCACTGAGTGCCCATTGGTACTCCATGGGGGAACAGGCCTTACGGAAGATGATTTCAAGAACTGCATTAAGCGAGGTATAAAGAAAATAAATATTGCCACCGCATCCTATGATAGCTCGGCGGCAAAGATTAAGGAGGTTCACGGTGCGAAGCCGGAAGCCAATTACTTTGACTTCAGTGATGCTATCGTACAGGGAACATGTGAGAACGTCAAACGGCATATGCATATTTTTGGCGTTGAGAACAAAGTGTGAGGAGGACATTATTGAATGGCATTGATTGATTTTGACCAGAGTAAAAAGCGGGATGTTGTACTGATTGGGCGTGTTACATTGGATTTCAATCCTAATGAGCTCAACCGCACTTTGGACAAGGTAAAAACCTTCTCCATGTACTTGGGGGGCTCCCCAGGTAATATGGCTGTGGGTATCAATAAACTCGGTAAGAAGGTCGGCTTCATCGGTTGCGTATCCAATGACCAGTTTGGTGATTTTGTAATAAATTATTTTAATGATCGTGGCATAGATACCAGCCAGATGGTGCGGGCCAAGCATGGTGAGTCCATGG
Organism: uncultured Anaerovibrio sp.; assembly: GCA_902785445.1. Lineage (GTDB taxonomy): Bacteria > Bacillota > Negativicutes > Selenomonadales > Selenomonadaceae > Anaerovibrio. The sequence continues at coordinate 1,175 of CACZYN010000104.1, read as the reverse complement.
GCCTGACCTTTACGGAAATTAAGAGTGAGACTGAAAGCAGTATTCTCATGTATCGTACCGGAGTGGCTGATTTGCAGATCAGTCCACAGGATGTGAGTGAGGATTACATTGCTGATTCCAAGATCCTTATCATATCTGGTACCGCTTTGGCAACCAGCCCATCTCGGGAGGCTTGCCTGATAGCTGCCCAGTACGCCAAGAAGCATAATACGAAGATTATTTTCGATATTGACTATCGTCCGTACACCTGGCAGTCCAAGGAAGAAATTTCCATTTATTATTCCATTTTGGCCCGTATAAGTGATGTCATCATCGGTTCCCGGGATGAAGTAAACCTTACGGAGCTTTTGCCGGAGGATGCCACAGAGCCAGCTGACCATGTGCTGGCAGAAAAGTACATTTCCTATGGTAACAAGATTGTTATCATCAAGCATGGCAAGAAGGGGTCTTTGGCCTACACAGCTGATAAGAAGGTCTACAAGGTTGAGTCCTATCATATCAAGCTGCTGAAGTCCTTTGGTGGTGGTGACGCTTACGGTAGTGCCTTTGTTTATGGCCTGTTGGAGGGGTGGAGCGTTCCAGATTCCCTGCAGCACGGTACAGCCCATGCGGCTATGGTAGTAGCCAGTCACAGCTGTTCTGAAGCTATGCAGACCGTAGAACAGATAAATGCTTTTATGCAGGAGCATAAGGATGAAAAGGTCATTACGGAACTGGCTTGGGAGGATAGATTATGAGATTCGGAAGATTAGGTACGGAGCTGAAGCATGGCTACAATGCCATGACTACCCGGGAGAGCGATATGCTCATGGACATTGGTTTTCAGCTCTTTGATAAAAACGAGGTTGTGGAATTTGAGGATGCTTTGCAGGAAACGGCCTTTGTTATTCTGACCGGTGAAGTGGAAATCACCTGGGATGGCAAGACAGAGAAGATGCATCGGGAATCCCTTTTTGATCAGAATCCTTATTGCCTGCATGTACCACGGGGCAAGAAGGTTGTAATCAAGGCTTTGACGGAAAATGCTGAAGTACTGGTGCAACAGACCGTAAACGAAAGGGAGTTTCCCTCGAAATTTTACCGGCCGGAGGATGTGCAGGCTGATGTATTTGGTCAGGGCATGTGGAACGGCACGGCGGAGCGTACCGTGCGCACCATTTTCGACTATGATAATG